>JAYVLC010000035.1:0-2741 GCA_043759675.1 Sphingosinicellaceae bacterium | reverse complement strand
TGGACGCCGTGCTGGTCGATGCCGGTTGGCAGGGTGATTTCCGAGCACAGATTCGATGTCGACACCTTGAGGCCGAGGTCGCGGTGATGCTTGGGCATCGTGCGGTTCACGGTGTCGTTGAAGATGATATAGGGCTCGCCGGTTGCCAGTCGGGTTTCGACCAGCTTCTGGAACAGCGCACGGGCATCGACTTCACCGCGCTTCTCGCCAGTCTTGGGGCTAACCAGATCGAAGGGTTGGCCGTTCCGCACCGCTTCCATGAACGCATCGGTGATCAGCACGCCGTGATGCAGGTTCAGCGCCTTGCGGTTGAAATCGCCCGACGGTTTGCGGATTTCGAGGAACTCCTCGATCTCGGGGTGATTGACGTCGAGATAGACCGCCGCTGACCCGCGCCGCAGCGAGCCCTGACTGATGGCGAGCGTCAGCGAATCCATGACCCGCACGAACGGCACGATGCCGCTGGTCTTGCCGTTGAGGCCAACCGGTTCGCCGATACCGCGGACATTGCCCCAATAGGTGCCGATGCCGCCGCCTTTTGAGGCGAGCCAGACATTCTCGTTCCAGATGTTGACGATGGCCTCAAGGCTATCGTCGACCGAGTTGAGATAGCAGCTGATTGGCAGGCCGCGCCCCGTCCCGCCATTCGACAAGACCGGGGTCGACGGCATGAACCACAAGCGCGAGATATAGTCATAGACCCGCTGGGCATGGTCCTGATCGTCGGCATAGGCCGACGCGACGCGGGCAAACAGGTCCTGATAGGATTCGCCCGGGAGCAGATAGCGGTCGTCGAGTGTGTCCTTGCCAAAAATCGTCAGCAACGCATCGCGCGACGAATCGGTCACGACATCAAAGGCCCGCACGTCGACGGTATTGCTGCCCCTGGATTTGGCGTCGCCGCCACCCGACAGGCCAGTCAGGGTCGCCTGTGCCTCTGATACGCTACCGCTGAAATCCATCGTTACATCCCCTTGTCGTACATCGGTGGATAGGAGGCCCGGTCGGCGCCGTCGCGCGCCATGTGACGGCGTTGTGAAGCCGTCCCCGATATCCTCGCTATCCACAGGACCGTTGCCGTTTCCAGCCGGAGAATCGCCACAACCCAAGCAGACTGAAAAATCCGCCTCAACACTAGGTCTAGTGGTATCCCCCCGATCCCAAGACCAAAGATTGTGCCTGAATGCCCAAACACGCAAGTCCGAAATTTATCTTTTTTGCGAAGGCTTGCAGTCCAAAGGGATAGCTGTAGCGGGCGCGATATCAGGTGAGATTCGCAATCATGGACGCCCCTGCCCCCTGCCGCTAGAACTGAGTGGATGGCGGGTGAGCGGGAGCGGACAAGTGACTCTGATCAAACAGGATGACGTGATCGACTCAGTCGCCGATGCGTTGCAGTTCATCTCCTACTACCATCCGATGGACTATATTCGGGCACTCGGGCGCGCGTATGAACTGGAGCAAGGCCCTGCCGCCAAGGACGCGATTGCGCAAATCCTGACCAACAGCCGGATGTGCGCCGAAGGGCATCGCCCGATCTGCCAGGACACCGGCATTGTGGTCGCGTTCGTGAAAGTCGGGATGAATGTCCGCTGGCAAGCCACGATGACGCTTGCAGAAATGGTAAATGAAGGTGTGCGCCGCGCCTATCTCCACCCCGAGAATCGGCTGCGCGCCTCGATCGTTGCCGACCCGGCCTTTGCCCGTACCAACACCAGGGACAATACCCCGGCGATCACCCATGTCGAGCTGGTTCCCGGCGACCATGTTGAGATTACCGTCGCGGCCAAGGGCGGGGGAAGTGAGAACAAGTCAAAGTTCGCGATGCTCAACCCCAGCGATTCGATCAAGGACTGGGTGGTCAACACCGTGCCATTGATGGGAGCCGGCTGGTGCCCGCCGGGGATGCTTGGCATCGGCATCGGCGGCACGGCGGAAAAGGCGATGCTGCTGGCCAAGGAAAGCCTGATGCTCCCCATCGACATGGGCGAGCTGAAGGCGCGCGGGCCGAACTCGAAGATCGAGGAACTGCGCATCGAACTTTACGACGCGGTCAACGATCTTGGCATCGGGGCGCAAGGGCTGGGCGGCCTGTCAACCGTCCTCGACGTCAAAATTCTCGACACCGCGACCCACGCTGCCTCCAAGCCGATTGCGATGATCCCCAATTGCGCGGCAACCCGCCACGCACATTTCACGCTCGACGGCTCGGGTCCGGCCTATCTCGAAGCGCCTGACCTCGCGGCCTGGCCCAAGGTCAACTGGACGCCGTCGAAGGAAGCCATTCGGGTTGACCTTGATGCGCTGACACCGGCCGTGGTCGCCAGCTGGAAGCCCGGCGACCGGCTGTTGCTCAATGGCAAGATGCTGACCGGTCGCGATGCCGCGCACAAACGCATGACCGACATGCTGGCACGGGGCGAGAAGCTGCCCGTCGATTTCACCAACCGCGTGATTTATTATGTTGGCCCCGTTGATCCGGTGCGTGACGAAGTCGTTGGTCCTGCCGGTCCGACCACCGCCACCCGCATGGACAAATTCACCGAGGCGATGTTGGCCCAGACCGGCCTGATCGCCATGGTCGGCAAGGCCGAACGCGGGCCTGCCGGGATTGAGGCGATCAAGAAACACAAGGCCGCCTATCTGATGGCGGTTGGCGGCGCGGCGTATCTGGTCTCCAAAGCCATCAAGGCTTCACGCGTGCTGGCGTTCGAGGACCTCGGCATGGAGGCGATTTATGA
>JAYVLC010000034.1:0-6769 GCA_043759675.1 Sphingosinicellaceae bacterium | reverse complement strand
CGCTGCGCGAGGGGTTTGGCGCGAAGTGGCCCGATTTGGCGGCAGGCGAGCCGAAACTGCAGACCGATATCCCGCGCCTGCGGGCCGGCAAGGTCGGCGGACAATTCTGGTCGGTCTGGGTCCCGGTTGATTACAAGGGCGATGCCGCAGTGACCGCAACGCTGGAGCAGATCGACGCGGTCAAGCGCCTCGTCGCGACCTATCCGGGGACCTTTGAACTGGCGACAACCGCCGCCGATGTCCGGCGCATCCACAAAGCCGGTCGCATCGCCTCCCTGATGGGTGTCGAGGGTGGGCACCAGATCGGCAATTCGATGGCGGCGCTGCGGCAGTATCAAGCGCTCGGTGTCCGCTACATGACGCTGACCCACACCGCGACAACAGATTGGGCCGATTCGGCGACCGACATCCCCAAGCACAACGGCCTGACCCCGTTTGGCAAAGCGGTGGTGGTCGAAATGAACCGGCTTGGGATGCTGGTTGATCTCAGTCACGTCTCCCCCAAGACGATGACCGACGCGCTCGCCGTCACCAAGGCCCCGGTGATCTTTTCGCATCAGGGTGCCCGGGCCATTGTTGATCACCCGCGCAATGTTTCCGATGACGTGCTGAAGCTTGTCGCGGCCAACGGTGGCGTGGTGATGGTCGATTTCGTGCCGGGCTATGTCTCGGCGGCAATGGCCAGCTACAACGCCAGTCTGGCAGCCGAACGCGCACGCTATGACGCTCCGCCCTACGGGGGGCTGTATATCGGTCAGCCCGACCGGGCCAAAGCCGCGCTGGCAGCATGGCAGGCGAAAAACCCGCCACCAGCGGTCACGCTCGCCGAAGTCGCCAATCACATCGACCACATCGCCAAGATTGCAGGTGTCGATCATGTCGGCATCGGGTCGGACTTTGATGGCATCACCGAGGTACCGGTCGGCCTCGAGAATGTCAGCACCTTCCCGGCTTTGTTCGCCGAGTTGGCCAAGCGCGGCTGGAGCGACAAGGACCTCGCCAAGCTTGCCGGTGAGAATATCCTTCGAGTGATGGCAGCGGCAGAGGCGGTCGCAAAAGCGATGTCTGGACAACCCGTCTCAACCGCAACGATTGCGGCGGACGGGGCGAAGTAGCTTCCGGATAAATAGCGCCGTCATCCCGACGAAAGTCAGGACCTCGTCGGACCGGGGCTACTCAGCGGGAGGTCCTGACTTTCGTCAGGATGACGGGGGTTTTGGCTCTGCGCGGCGTCCGGTTCACACCAATCGGCTCTGTTTGACCGCCGCTTCAACGAAACTCTTGAAAAGTGGATGCGGGTCAAAGGGTTTTGACTTCAGCTCAGGGTGAAACTGCACCCCGATGAACCAGGGGTGGTCGGGACGTTCGACAATCTCGGGCAGTTCGCCATCGGGTGACATGCCGCTGAACATCAGGCCGTTGGCTTCCAGCACAGACTGGTAGTGGATATTGACCTCATAGCGGTGGCGGTGGCGCTCGCTGATCGAAGCACTGCCATAGGCTGCGGCAACGGCGCTGTTTCGCGACAGGACTGCGGGAAAGGCACCAAGCCGCATCGTCCCGCCAAGGTCACCACCTGCCTCGCGCTGCTGGCGACCGGCAGCAGACTCCCATTCGGTGATCAGACCGACGACCGGTTCCCCAGTTGGTCCGAACTCGGTTGAGGACGCTGCAGCAATTCCCGCCTGGTTCCGCGCGGCCTCGACGCAGGCCATCTGCATGCCAAAGCAGATGCCGAAATAGGGCACACGCCGTTCGCGGGCGAAACGGATAGCTGCGATCTTGCCCTCCGCTCCGCGCTCTCCAAACGCGCCGGGGACCAATATGCCGTGCAGCGGTTCAAGCTCGGCGGCGACATCCCTGTCGGGGGATTCGAACAATTCGGCCTGAATCCAGCGAATCTTGACCTTGACCCGGTTGGCGATGCCACCGTGAACCAGCGCCTCGTTCAGCGATTTATAGGCATCCTGCAAGCCGACATATTTGCCGACCACGCCAATCGTGACTTCGCCTTCCGGGTTCGCCAGACGCTCGGCGATATCGACCCAGCGCGAGAGATTCGGGTGGGCGACCGGTTCGATTCCGAAGGCGCGCAGCACTTCATCATCAAGCCCTTCGGTATGATATTGCAGCGGCACATCATAAATACTCGCGGCATCGAGGGCCGGAATGACTGCTTCCTTGCGGACGTTGCAGAACAAACCGATCTTGGCCCGGTCACTGTCAGACAAGGGGTGTTCAGCCCGGCACACCAGTACGTCGGGCTGGACCCCGAGCGCCGTCAGCTCGCGGACGCTGTGCTGGGTGGGTTTGGTCTTCAGCTCGCCAGCTGCCGCGATGTACGGCACCAGCGTGACGTGGATTGAAACACTGTTGCCGCGCCCCAGGTCGTTCCGCAACTGACGGATCGCCTCGATGAACGGCAGCGATTCGATGTCGCCAACGGTTCCGCCAATCTCGCACAGCACAAAATCAACATCGTCGACGGCGTTGATCGCGAACGCCTTGATCGCATCGGTGACGTGCGGAATGACCTGCACCGTCGCGCCGAGATAATCACCTTTGCGCTCCCGCGCGATGATCTGGCTGTAGATCCGCCCCGAGGTGACGTTGTCCGATTGCCGGGAGACTACACCGGTAAAGCGTTCATAGTGGCCGAGATCAAGATCGGTCTCCGCGCCGTCGTCGGTCACATAGACCTCGCCGTGCTGATAGGGTGACATCGTACCCGGATCGACGTTTAGATAGGGATCGAACTTGCGGATGCGGACGGAATAGCCGCGCGCTTGCAGGAGAGCGGCGAGCGATGCCGCCATCAACCCCTTGCCGAGCGATGAGACCACGCCGCCGGTGACAAAAATGAACCGGGCCATGGGAGGAGACCTATAGGACGAACCGACCGCTGCGCGCCAGACGCCACGGCGGGTTGGGCGCGAAAAACTGTGGACAGATTATTTGGCGAGCGGAACGTCGTTCGGGGAAACCGGCACAGCCTGACTTGGCGGGACAAGGCCCGGAACGGCTGGTGCCTCCGAGGCCGGTGCCGATTTGGCCAGCGTAGTATCGATCTCCTTTGGCTTGCGGCTAACCCCCGCCAGCACAGCAAGGACAATGCTCGTCGCAACGAACAGCGTCGCCAAAATGGTGGTCGCCCGGGTCAGCAGATTGGCGGCCCCGCGTGCCGTCATCAAACCAGCCGGACCGCCCCCGCCGCCAATCCCAAGCCCGCCACCTTCCGACCGCTGGATCAGGATCACCCCAACCAGCGCGAGAGCGATAATCGTGTGGATAACGAGAATGAAGGTAATGAGCACAGGCAGCGCCTCGGTAAATTCGGTTCGCGGGACTTAGGGTCGATGCGCCGAAAAGGCAATGACGACTGAACTCCCTGTCCGATGGGTGTTAATCGGCGCACCATACACAAAGTTGCAAGTCAGTCGCAATTGCGATAGGCGTGTGGCCTGTATGAGGAAAGTGATGATGTTTTGACGAAGCGGTCTTGGCTTGTTTTGGGGTTCGCCGCCTGCACCATCACGACGGCTGCCCATGCCGATGAAAGCCTCTGGATTTACGCAAAGGGAGCCGAGACTCTCCCGGCCGGCGAGACCGAAGTTAAGTTGGGGGTCGTCTCGCGGCGCGGCAAGGCAGACGCCGACTACGCCTTTAACGATATCCGGCTGGAGGTCGAACATGGCATCACCAGCCGCCTGACTGCCTATGGTGAAGTCATTATTTTCAATCATGACTACGCCACTACGAACCCAAATCTTCAGCCCCTGTTCGATACCCAGGGCGGAGCCGGCGGCCGCTTCAAGAACACGGCGATTGCCGGCCTCGATGCCGGCCTGAAATATAATATACTAAGCCCCTATAAAGACGCGCTTGGATTGGCGGTCAGCGTCGGATGGGATCACCGGTTCAAATATCGGATTGATGGTGCATCGATTAATCAGGACGAGGTCGAGTTGACCCTCCACTTCCAGAAAAACTTCCTCGACAACCGGCTGGTGCTGGTGGTCTCGCCCAAAATCGAGTGGGAGGGTCGCCGGTCACCCGGTATCATCGAGCGTGAAATCGCCTTTGATGTGACCGCTGGCGCGTCCTATCGAGTCGCCCGGAAGTGGAACATCGGCGCCGAATTTCGCCATCAATCCGACTATCTGAGTCCGCTAGATACAGCGACCGGCCTCTATGACCCCAATCTGAGGCCTTCCAAATTTCCGTTCAAGGTCGGCAGCCAATATCAGCACGGGAATTACATAGGGCCGACGGTGCATTATGCTGCCGCGAAATGGTGGGCCACGGCGGGTGCGCTCTGGCAATTTGCCGGCGGCGGCAAGTTCGCGTTCAACCGGAATGGCCGCAATGTCGACGAGCATGAAAAAGTCCATGTCGGACTGACATTCGGGTTCGAGCTATAATTCATGTTCGGACGCCGCACTGTTTTGGGAGCCCTCCCCGCTAGCCTAGTATTTGCCGGTCATGCTGCAAATGCCACGGTCTATTTGACGCCGGCCGACCTGCCACGACTGCTGTTTCCTGCCGCGACACGGACAGTTGATCGCTCCCTGACGCTTACAAAGAGCCAGATCGCAGACATCGCCAAGCAATCATCCACCCGGGTGCATTTCCCCAAAATCCACGCCGTGGACGCCTATGGTGCCGATAGCAGGCTCGGTACGATCATTATCGACCAAGTCTACGGCAAGCATGAATTCATCACTTATGCCGTCGCTCTCGATACCTCCGGAGCTATCCGGGACGTTGACATCATGGAGTACCGCGAGTCGTACGGCGATCAGGTCCGCCTGCCGAAGTGGCGTGCGCAGTTTTTGAATAAGCGCCACGGCGACCCGTTGAAGATTGATGCGCCGATCCGGAACATCTCAGGCGCGACGCTGTCGTGCGTCCACATAACGGATGGCGTCCGGCGCGTGCTGGCGACCTACGCGATTGCGTTTCCAAATTCCTGATCAGCAATGCCTGATGCCATCCTGATCCGGCGCGCCAAGCCGATGCTGGGAACAATCGTAGAAATCGCGGTTGATCCCGACTCCGCCGAACGGATTGACGCCGCGTTCAGTGCCGTGGCCCATATTCATCGTAAGATGTCGTTTCACGACGCCGGCAGCGACCTGCATTTGCTGCGCACCCTCGTGGCGGGCGATGAATGTGCGGTTGACCCCCATACCATGACGGTCCTGCGCATAGCGGCGCAACTATATAGGTTGTCGGGTGGATTGTTCGACATAACCACGGGCTTGGCCCTCGTGCGGGACGGGTTTCTGCCCGATGCGGGTATTTCCAATTTGGATCGATACACCGGTACGGCGGACGATATCGAAATTCTGGCTGACAATCGTGTCCGCCTGCGTCAGCCCGTCCTGATGGACCTTGGCGGGATTGCCAAGGGCTATGCGGTCGATCAGGCCGTGGCGGCATTGCTACTGGCTGGTGCCCAGTACGGCATCGTCAATGCCGGAGGCGATCTGCGCGTTTTTGGAGCCCATACGGCTGATGTCCAAATCAGGGGCGCGGGCCTTGCCAGCCCAGAATCGATTCGGTTGCGCGATTGCGCCATTGCAAGTTCGGAAAATGTACACTCGCGCTACAAACGTGGTGGTCAAACTTTAGCGCCACATATCGACCGTTCCGGCGCGCCAGTCTTTATCAATGAAACCGTCAGTGTGGTCGCCAGCACCTGCGTCATCGCGGATGGGTTGACCAAGGTTGCAGCGATTGATCCAAGCCTCGCGGGCAGGTTGGCTCTGCCCTATGATGGCTTTGTCGTTGGTGCCTCGATCGAAGAAGTTGGTTCATGATCCACACCCGGACTGCAAAGCTTGCCCGGTGGCAAATATTGACGCTGACGCTGAGTGGGACCTCACTCTGGCTCAGCGGTGCGGGCTGGTTGCTCCTGCACTATTTTGGCCAGCATCAGGGAGAATTTGGGTCCGAGAGCAATCCGCTGGAGCCATGGCTACTTCGGCTGCACGGTCTGGCACTCATCCCGGCCTTGCTAGGTTTCGGCGGACTGATGATCGTCCACATTCCCAAAGGCTGGAAGCACGAGACCCAACGATTGGCCGGGATCACCCTGACTGCGGTTTCCGCCAGCCTGATTCTGACTGGTTATCTGCTTTATTATGTTGGGGACGATGCCGCGCGCGAGTGGACGAGCCTGATCCATTGGCTAATCGGGCTTGCGACACCGGTTGTTTTTGTGTGGCACTATCTCGGTCGCAGTCACACCGGGCGCCGTCGGAAATCATAGCAAGGCTTAGGCTGCCCTTACAATCGGCAGAAACTGTGCCGCCGTCAGGCTTGCGCCGCCGACCAGTGCGCCGTCGACATCTTCGATCGCCAGCAATTCTGCGACGTTGGCGGCTTTGACTGAGCCGCCATACAATATCCGGACGCCCTGCCCGTCGGCCACAAGTGTCTCAAGAAGTCGTGTCCGCAGATGGGCGTGGACCGCACGGACATCGGCGACGGTCGGCGTCCGGCCGGTGCCAATCGCCCAAACCGGCTCGTACGCGATCACGGTGTTTGCTGCCGTCGCGCCAACCGGCAGCGATCCGGCGAGCTGACGTTCGACGACCTCCAGCGTCTCGCCCGCGTCGCGCTGGGCCTCGCTCTCGCCGACACAGATGATCGCGATCATGCCCGCTGCAAGACCTGCGACGGCCTTGGCCTGCACCTCGGCGTCGGTCTCGTGCTGGTCGGTGCGGCGTTCGCTATGGCCAACGATGACATGGGTCGCCCCGAC
>JAYVLC010000033.1:0-17751 GCA_043759675.1 Sphingosinicellaceae bacterium | reverse complement strand
GGATTGATCCAGCGGATCGAATCATCATCCGGGTCTTTGACGAGATTGGCCTCGGCCCGTTTGTCGGCGGGCACCATGTCATTCATGTAAGCCAGCTGGTCTTCAGTCACGATCGCCGGGAGCGAGGAGTAACTGAAGAACAACGGCGTTTTGGTATCCCTGATAGTCTGGCGCAGGATGGCGTCCTTGGCAGGTTCGGTGGCCTGATCGAGCAGGATGTCGACCCCGATGACTTTGGCACCCTTGGCTTCCATCGCCTTGATCAGCTTGGCAATGAATTCGCGGTCGACCGGCGAGCGATAGGCAAAGCTCGACAATGTGCCTTCGTCGATCGCGACAACAACAATATCATCCGACTGCTTTGAAGGTGGCGACATCGACCCGATCCGCATGTCGCCTGTGACAATCTCGAGGTGCCGCAGGACGGAGAAATTCATCGTCACCACGAGCGCAACAACGCCCGCCAGCAGCGAGATCACAAAGCTGGTCGCCAGCCGCTTCTTATCTGCCCTCGTCATATCGAACTGCCCAACCTGATTCGACGAAAAAACCCAAACGCAGAAATTACAATGGGGCAGTTATGGCCCCGCCGTCCAGTGCCGGAATAAAGCGAAGCCCCGGACACCGCCCTCATATCAGGAGGCGTCCGGGGCATTCCCTTCACAACCAATCCAGGGATTGATTAGTTGGTTGCGGTCTTGCTCTGAATGACGCGGAGATAGGCATCAGCCTGCTGGGTGCAGCCCTTCTCGAGCATCCACGAGGTCAGCACGAGGTCATTGTCGATCGCTTTCGGGATGACATTGATGCTGATAGCATTCTCGTTGGCGCCATTCTTGACGATATACATGCTGGCGCTGGCGAGTTGCGAGAGGGCGGGCGCTTCCATCCGGTCTGCCCCTTCGTCCCAGCTCAGGTCGGCCGTCCATGAACGATCAACCGGGAAAACAGTGAAGTCTTCAGCCGTCTTGGCATCCGGACGCCACCAGACCTGCGTGTCGCCTTCACGGACGCAGCGTGGGCCGGCCCGGCTTACGTCGATCAACCACGGATCAGGCAGCGCCGCTGCCGATGAACCGGCGCGGATGGCACCGACCGAGTTCGAACGGGCATTACGTGTCGAGATCAGCGCGGCCAGCGCGAGTTTCGGGTCGCTGGCTGATGTCGCAGCCGCCATCGCTGGGCCGCTATATTTGCCCTTGATCGTGACACTGCGGCCGTCAGGCCCGATCAGCGTCAGGCGTTCGCCTTCACCAAGGGTGATCGCCTTTGCGCTGTCGATGGTCATGCCCGGCTTCAGGCTGCCGCCGCGCGCATCAAGCACAACGAGCTGGGCTGCCATGGCTGCTACCGGTAGTACCGTCGCTGCAACGGCCAACAGCCGAATGATGGTCTTCCGCATTTCAAGTCCCTCCTGAAAATTCAAAAAAACTCTTGCTCTGTTACTGCTACGTTGGTCTTCCGGTTGTAGATGCGCAGACAGCCAAAATTTTTCTTGGATACGCTCGCATTTTCAACCGGATGGCAACGCAAAACAACATTCTCGCTCAGGGCAATCCGGGAATTGCGGCCCGGATCGCGACGCGCTTCAGTTTGTTACCACAGACGCGGCTGTATCACCGCCCTGTTCTTGGCCTATGCGACGAAGGAACGCATCTGCCTGCTGGGTGCAGCCTTTTTCGAGCATCCAGGCCGTCATCATCAGCTCCCCGCCGACCGATTGCGGAATGATGTTCACCGTGATCGCATCCTCCTGCGGACCCGTCTTGATGATGTACAGACTTTCGGTGTCAAAGCGCCACAGCTGCGGCGCTTCCATCCGGTCGCTTCCTTCGTCCCAGCTAAGTGCTGCGGTCCAGGACTTGTCGAGCGGGAATACCATGAAATCCTCCGCGACATCGGTTGCCGGACGCCACCACACCTGCGGGTCGCCCTCCCGAACGCAGCGCTGGCCCGGGCGGCTGATATCAATCAGCCACGGATCAGGCAGGGCAGCCGCAGTGGCACCGGACCGGATCGCCGCGATGGTATTTGAACGGGCGTTGCGGGTTGATATCAGCGCGGCAAGCGCTTGCTTGGGATTGGTTGCCAATGTTGACGCTGGCATTGCCAGGCCGCTAAATTTTCCGGTCAGGGTCACCGTACGCCCGTCGGGGCCGATCAGGGTCAGCCGCTGGCCGTCCGCCAAAGTGATCGGTTTGGTCCCATCAAGCACCGAGCCGGGTTTCATCGCGGTTCCGTAGGTGTCGACAACGACAAGCTGGCCAGCGATCGCCGAGACCGGCAGCAGGATCGCCGCAGCAACAATCAGGCGTCTGAGGAGACAACTCATTTTACGACCTCCGCCGTTTGGGCCGGGGCCGCCGGACTGGCGCTGCCGCTCCCATCACCCATCAACACAAAGGCGGCCCAGAAGAACGGATGGGCGGTGCGTTCTTCGGAAATCAGCTTCAGTTGCGAAATGCGGAGCGCATCGGCCGAGCTTCCGGCGGTTGCCAGCGATCCGAACAGGCCGGACATCAGGGCCGTCGTCGCCCCGGATGGGACCTGCCAGTGACTGATCAACATGTTGCGCGCGCCGGCCCGGAAGAAGGCTTCCGACAGCCCCGACAGTGACTCTCCACCAAGCGCGCCGCCACCCGACGCCGTGTTGCAGGCTGACAGCACCACCAGGTCAGCATTGATCGACAGGCCGGCAATTTCGCTCGCCTCAAGCAGCCCGTCGCTGGCGCGCTCTGTCGCGACCTTGGCTGGCGGGGTCAGCACCATGCCGGGCTCCGCCTGGCATTTCAGCTCGCCGGGCAGCAATCCGTGGGTTGCGAAATACAGGATGCGATAGCGGGCAAGGTCCTGGGCGCGGAAGGTCGTCTCATTGGCTTCGGCACCCTGGTGGATGCTCGCGACCGGGTCAGCGCCGAGCGCCCGGGCAACCGTCTGAACTTCCTGCAAGGTATCGGGGAGTGACGACAGCGACAGCAGCAATTCAGCAGGCATGACCGGACTGTTGCGGCAGGTGTCATTGGCAACGGTAATGGCCTTGCCGGCTGACCCGCCGTGCCCCGGCGCACCGAGCACAGGATTGGCAAACGCCAGCAGCGCCAGATCGGGCACCCTAGCAGGACGGGTCGACCGCAGCGCCACAAATGCCGCAAGTGACGGCGTATGCGAAATGGTCGTGCGGTTCACCAGCCAGCTGGCGGTACGGTAATCATCAGACTTTGGCGGCGCGGTCACCAGCAACGAAAACGGGAGACTGGACAGCGGGCCGGCAGGCACAATCGCCAGATGGTCGATCCCCGCCAACCCTTCGGCAACGTCCGAAAACAGATCAGTGTAAAGCTGGTTCGACGCGGCAAGGTCGAAATCGTTGACCGAACCGCCCTGGATTTCGAGCGATCGCCGCAACCCCTTAACCGCTGATCGGAGTTCCGCTTCACCAAGCGGGATCTGGCCGACGAAAATCGCGTCACGGCGGACCAGCTGCACGAACGAGCGATTCCGCCCGATTAGGAAGGAAATAATCGCTTCATTGGCGCCGAGGCGCGCCCGAAGGGCATCCAGCGTCAGGGTCTTTGGCGCGCTGACGGCGGCAAAATCCGGGAAGCGGATGTCAATGGTCTTGCGAAGTTCGACAGATTTGGCAGTGAACGTCCTTATGGCTTCCGAAAATTGATCTTCGGTCGCGGCACTCCGCTCGGCTTGCGGCAGCGATTGCTGGCCGGCCAGCCGGACCCGTGCGGTCGACGCGGCGCGATCACTTTCCTGTAGTTCGCGGATCAACAGCGCAATTGCCGGATCGCTGGCCGCAAGCCGTGCCGAGGTCTGATCAATGGTTTTATCGATCAGCGGCGACCGGATCAGCTGAAACGCGTCGAACGCCTCGGCATACAGCCCCTGCTTTTCCTTGGGATCGGTCAGGGTCTTGGCAAAGTCGGTCAGCGCGGTTGCAAACGGAATCAGGTCATTGTTGTTGAACGGGTTCTGATCACGCGGCAGTGATTTCGCGATTTTGAATGCCTGCCGATAGGTGACGATCGCCGAGGTGTTGAGACTCTCCTGCTGATAGGCTTTCCCCAACGCGGATCGGACCCGCATCGTGCCGACGCCTTCGCCAAAAATCTGCTGACGAAGCGCCAGCGCCGACGTAAAATACACCTCAGCCGCAGCGACGCGCTTTTGCGCGATGACGATCGACCCGAGTGTCACAAGGACATCAGAGCGCCACCAGCGTGGTTCACCCTCGATCTTGTCGAGGGTCAGCAAGGCCTCGCCAGCTGCGACATAGGCACCGTCGATATTCCCGGCGCGCAGCAACATGCGGGCTTCGAGGTTGCGGGTCATCGCCAATTCGCCCTCCGCGACCAACATCACGGTGGTTGGCGCGCTGGTGTCACCGGTCCCGCCAGCGGGCGTGGCGATTGTGCGCCATGCCGAGCTTGCCGCTGCGGCATTGGCGAGGGCAGATTCAAAATCGCCGCGATTGGCGGCTTCATAGCCCCGATAGGTCGACAGGCGGGCGCGGTCCGACGGATTGACGGACTGGGCCATGATCGGCGCGGCGCGGCGAAACAGCGCCTCGGCCTCGTCAACCCGGCCCTGATTGCTCACGGCGAGCGCAAGGTCGATCAATATGTCGGCGGCAGTGGTGTCATCCTCGCCAAAAAGCCGGGTCTGGATCTCAAGCGCCTTGCGGAAAAGGTCCTCGGCTTCCTCATAACGTGCCAGACTGCTGGCGGTTCGCGCGTCCCGTAGCAGCGACCGCTCCCGGTCGATATCAACAGCGCTTGCGAGCACGACCTTCTGGCTCCAGAACGCCTGTATCTGGGCGATCTGCTCGGTACGACCGCCCGCAGCGGGTGGCAGTTTGAGCGCAACACGCAATGCAGGATAGGCCGACGGTCCCGCCTCGGCGATGGTCAGCACGTTCCCGTCGGCCTTTGCCATGACCAATGTTGGCCAGCCCCCGACGCGCGCCCGGCACGGCATGACCAGGATGAGCGTGTTGCCTTCAATCAGCCAGGTCTGGGGATCGCAGCCGAGCTTCTGCTTGGTGTCAGTCCAGATCCGGCTGTTGTTAAACGCGGTTGCGAGGGCGAACTTGCCGGCCTCACCCGCGGGAATCTGGGCACTGAGTGTCGCAAACCGGATCGTACCAGCCGGCTTGTCGGCACAATTCATGATGAGGTCCGAGGGAAGTCCGGGCACTGGCTTGATGTCGACCCGGGGCCGTGCGTCGCACGCCTCCCCGATCAGGCTGGCAGCGAGGGGGGTTGCGGCAGTTGCGGGCGGCAATGCAGCAACGGCCGCGGCAGCAAACAGGCTAAGCGCGATCATATGCTCAAGTCCCCGGTCTCGCTGAAGCGTGCATCCGCCGTGCCAACGGATCGGCTCCCCGATGGAAGTTCAACACTGACGCCTGGCGCCACTGCCATCATAGAGGCCCCGCCGCCACCCGCCGGAGGTGGACCTGCATCGCCGCCGCCGCCTGCCGCTGCCAGAACGGGATCACCGGCATCTGCCGGGTCAGACGGCGTGGGCGGCTTCTCCGCTGCGACTGGCGAAGGCGGCAATGCATCAACCGGTGGCGGTGGCGGAAGCGCCGCAGATTTGCTCGGGGCCGGGGCAGGGGCGGCAGCAGCCGAGTCACCGCCCGACGCCGCAGGTGTCGCAGCAGCGGACGCGGGTGCAGCGGCTGCGCCACCGGCCGGAGGCGCAGCAGCCGGGGCCGCCGCTGGAGCCGCGCTCTCGGCGGGCTTGTCAGCGGCAGCAGCCGGGGTTGCTGCTGGTTCTGATGCCGCCGGTGTGGCGGCCGGTGTTGCTGCTGCTGGCGCAGGGGGCGCCACCACCGGGGTCGGGGTGACCACAGGTGTCACGGTGACCGCGGCCGTGATCGCAGACGGCCGGACCGCCACTGCATCAGCGGTCGCGCTCGTGACCGGCGCCGTAATGGTCAACGCCGTGGCGTTTGCAGCGGCTTGAACGAAGATATAATTGGCAGCGGTCAGACCGCTCCCGGTGATTGGATAACTTCCCTGGGGGGAGGCGGTATCGGCGGTCGAAGCAAACGCCGGGTCACCCCCGCTCGTCGCGCTGACGCGCGTCTCGGCATTTACAAAGCCCGTCACCGTGCCGGTAAAGGTCGGGTTCACCACCAGCTGGGCCCGGCTGACGGGTGTCGAGACATAGGCGAGGGTTGCGGGTGTGACCGAGCCGATTGCGCCACCGATTGTGGTGCTGGCGAGGCTGTAATTGCCATTGCCATTGACCAGCGCCAGGCCTGTTACATTGACCGTCTTGCCGGTCCCGACGCCTACGGTCGCAAAGGTGCCGCTTGCCGGATTGTTCAGCCGCACACTGGTGTCACCGGGGGCGGCGTTATTGAGGGCGTAGTTCAAGCTCGTGAGAGTCGCCGCCGTCAGGCCATCATAGGTCTTCGTCACTGCGCCAATCAGGGTCGCGCTAACCGGACGCACCGTGATTGACCCGGTCGCGCCGGTCAGCGCGGTTGGCAGGACATAATTCGTCAGCAATGTCCCGGACGTGGCCGCAAATGCCGTGGGATCAAGCGTTGCGCTGATACTGATACCGGTCCCGACATTCTGACTGGCGAAGGTGCCGGTCGGCTGGTTGACGGTTGCGGTTTCGCTCCCGGCGAAGCCTGACACGGTGATGCTGCCATTCGCGAGCGTTGCCGTCGCGTTGTTGTCGTAAACCTTGGAAATCGTCGTGTTCAGCGCCGCCGTTAGCTGTCGGCGCCTGATCACGCCGATCACGCCGGTCGCGCTGGTTGGCAGGATATAGTTGGTCAGCAATGTGCCAGCGCCAGCCCCAAAGTTCGGACCAACGAGGGCGGCGTTCACCGTGATGCCGGTGCCAACATCCTTGCTGACATAGCTGCCGGTCAACGGTGTCACCGTCAGCGTTTCGCCTTCGACCAGATTGAGGATCTGGAAATTTGCTGCCGCAAGGCTGGCCTCGGTGGTTCCATCATAGACTTTGCTTGCGGTACCCGTCAGCACAGCCGTCAATGTGCGTCGGTTGACCGTACCGATCAGCGCGGAAACACTCGGACTGGTCAGGGCATAGTTGCTCGCGCCAGCCCCGCCAAGCGTCAGCGCCGCCACGGTTACCCGTTTGCGGGTGCCCACGTTGGCCGTGTCATAGCTGCCGGTTTGCGTGCCCGACACCGTGACAACTTCGTTGCTGAGGACATTGCCCAGGGTCAGCGTTGCCGCGCTGAGGCTGGCCACGGTCGTACCGTCATAGGTTTTGCTGATGGTCCCGCCCAATGAAACGGTTACCGGACGGGCGGTGATCGTCCCGATCGCGCCGGTGATCAGTCCTTCAACCTCGTAATTGTCCAGCACGGTGTTCGGGCCGGGGGTTGCGTCGACAAATTCCGGGTCGATCGTGACGATGATCCCGGTCCCGACATTGGCGGTTGCAAAGTCACCCGGCGCACGGGTCACGATGATGCTCTCGCCGTCGACAAGGTTGGACAGCAGGATGTTTGACGGGTCAACCAACACCGCAGTTGATCCGTCATATCCCTTGCTGACAGTTCCGGTTAGCGTCACGCTCAGGAGCCGGCTGCGGATTTCGCCAACCGTACCGGTCGCAAGGGCAGGGGTGCTGTAGTTGGAAAGATTTGTGCCCTGATTGGCCGCAAAATCACTCGCGGTGAGCACCGACTGGACACCGAGAAATGATGCGGCATCCTTGGTGTCATACGCCCCGACCGTCCGCGTGACCGTCGCGCCCTGACCCTGGACAAAGCCCGACACCGCAAAGTTCGACGCGTTCAGGGTGGCAAGCGTGTTGCCATCATAGGTTTTGCTCACGAGCCCGACCAGAGACGCGCTGAGCGGCCGCGGCGTGACCTGGCCAATCAAACCGGTCAGCGTTGTCGGCAGCCGGTAGTTCGACAGCAGCGTGTTTCCTGTCGGCGAGACGCCTTGCGGGTTCAGGGCGAGGCTGACACTGATGCCGGTCCCGGCGTCAGCGGCGGACAGGGTGCCGCTCATGTTGCCACCTGTCGCGCCGTCGCCACTGACAAAGCCGGTCAGACTGATGTTGCTGCCAGTCAGGCCGATACTGCGTCCGCCATCATAGACTTTGGTGGTGGCCCCGACCAGCGATCCGGCTAGGTCGCGCTGCGTGATGGTCCCGATCGACCCGGTGGCGCTACCGGGCAGCTGATAGTTCGACAGCAAGCTGGCTCCGTTGGCGGCCAGCGTAACCGTCGCAGAAACTGACAGGAGTGACCCAACGTTCGCGCTGGCATAATTGCCGCTGGTCTGGGTCACCGTCGCGCTGTCGTTCCCGACGAAACCGGACACTTGGAAATTCGCGGCGTTAAGGACCGCAGCGGTGTTTCCGTCATAGATTTTGGTGGTTGTGCCGACCAGGACGGCTGCCAGCGGTTTCGGGGTGATCGTACCGACGGACCCTGTCACGGTCGGATCGGTGACGTAGTTGTTCAGGTTGGTTCCGGAACTGGCGGTCACATTGGCATTGGCCAGGTCAGCGGTCACCGCGATGCCGACGCCAGCATTTGGCGTAGCATAGGTCGCGGTGAGCGAATTGAGGGTGACGTTTTCTCCGGGCGCGAACCCCGAGACCTGGACGTTGCCCGGCGTGACAATGGCGGTGTTGTTGCCGTCATAGACCTTTACGACCGTGCCGGTCAGCGCAATCGTCAGTCGACGCTCGGTGATCCGGCCAATCAGGCCGGTCGCGCTGGCTGGAAGGGCATAGTTCGACAGCAACGTGCTTTGCCCGGCGATATAAGTACCTGACAGCGCTGCCATAACGGAAATGCCGGAACCCACATCCTTGGTCGCATATGTGCCGGTTGCCTGCATGATCGAGATGGACTGGCCGGAGACCAAATTCCCAATTGCAAAATTGGTACCATTGAAGCTGGCGGCCGTGCTGCCATCATAGGTTTTCGACACGGTGCCAATGATCGCGACGCTCAGCGGGCGCAGGGTAATCGCGCCGATATTGCCGCTCGCAGCCGATGGAAGCTGATAGTTTGACAGCAATGTACCGCTGTTCGCCGTCACGTTGCCCATGCCAAGGTTCACGGTAACCGAATAGCCGGTTCCCACGTTGGTGATGGGATTGCCCGCAGAGCCAAAATTGCCGGTCAGGGTCCCGGCTGTGGCGCCCTGGCCGCTGACAAATCCGGTCAGCAGCAAATTGCCGCCGCCAACCATGGCTGCGCTGGTTCCATCATAGACCTTCGCTGCGGTCCCGGTCAGCGAGGCGGTCAACGCTTTTGGCGTGATCGCGCCGATATTCCCCGTGACGCTGGTCGGAAGCGCGTAATTGCTGGCCAAAGTCCCGCTGCCCGCGACGAGATTACCGTTGCCGAGTGACGTCATAACGGCCACCGCGCTGCCAACATTGGCTGACAGGAAACTGCCCGCCGTCTGATTGATCGTGCCGGTCTGTCCGCTGACAAAGTTCGACAATTGATAATTGCCGCTGGTCAGCGTTGCCGCCGTCGTCGCGTTATAGACCTTCGTCGTGGTGCCGCTCAACGATACGATCAGCGCACGAGGCGCGACGGTCAGCACGCCGCTGACGACCGCTTCGGCATAGCCGACCGGCGCAAATCCCGGAGTTGCGGTGATCGCGTAGGTCCCGGCATTCGCGGCGGACGGTGTACCCGTCGAGGCGATTGTCACCGGCCCGACGACATCCTGGCTGAAGGCATTGCCCGAAGCTGCTGCGGAAACCAGACCAGCGACCGTGAAATCAGTCCCCAGGATCGAGGTCAGGGTGAAATTGTCACCATAGATTTTCGTGCGCGGGAGTGTTGTCAGTGTCAGGGTTGGCTGGAAACTGAAGGCATAGGTGTTGCTGGTTGCCGTGATCAATCCCGCGACGGCGTCGGTCGGGTTGCGGTTCCACAAAGCCAGATTGCCGCTGACCAACCCGCCGAACAGATTGGTGGCCGGATTGGCGGAAAAAATCAACCAGCGACCGGCACCAGTTGAGGTTATCGCCGACGTGCCGGCATTGTTAATGAACTGTCCGCCCGCAACCAGATCAAGCTTGCCGGCTGTTACGGCTGCAAGTCCGGGGGAGAGCGTCACATTGCCGCCGGCAACCACCCTGAGTGTGTCGGTGGTCGATACGCCGGGCAATGACTGCACCACTGCAACGCCGCCAGCGCCGCCCATCCGGAATGTCGTGGTCTGGCCTGTGCCACTGCCAGCCGCGCTGTTTGGCAGGTTGATCGCCAGCGACCCGGTTCCCGTTGCCGACCCGATGGTCCGGGAGGGTGCCTGGAGAAAGCTGAGCGCCGTTGTGGTGACCGAGAGGCCTGCGCCGCAGGCCACATTGGCGACGCAGATTTCGGTGGCATCGAGCAGCGGCTTCAAGCTGATTGACGTGCCTTGAAAGCCCTGCGCTCCGCCGATCGGGGTTGCAAAGATCAATTGATCCGTTGCCAGCGCGATCGTCGTCCCGGTAAACGACCCGACCCCGCCGCTCCCTCCGATGTCACCGACTTTGATCGCCGCTGACGTCAAGCTGATATTGCCCGCCGAAACCGTCGCTTCACGCAAGTTTATCGTACCGGTCAAACCCGACATCGTGACCGAACCGGTGCCAGCAATTAGCACGCCAAAATTGCTGACCGATATCGGTGCAACGCGTTGGGCTTGGCCAACCAATGTGAAGTTGAGGTTGGAATTATTCGTCGTAATTGTCTGGGTGTTCGCGATTGATTGTCCGGCCGTAACCGTAACGCTAGCCCCGACGGTAACGCCTGCGGTGAGATTGGCCTGTGAACCGGCGCCACCCGAAACAGTAAAGGACCCGGTCGTCGATATTGTGGCACCGCTGTTGATCGTGGCATCCGCCCCGGCAAGGAGTTCGATATTGCCCGATGCGGTGGTCAATGTACCACCACCCGAGTTGGTCTGGATCGATGCGCCGACGCCGCTACCGGTTGAGAAGGTAATCCGGCCGCTGTCGGTCGTCAGATTGCCGAGATTTTGAAGGCTGCCATTGTCTCCGGCAGCAATGGTGATTGAACCGGTGGTTGTCTGAAGTATGGCGGATGAGTCGTTGATGACGTTGATGATCGGGGTTGTGCCGCCTGTGTAGGTACTGCGCAATTCGATCGATCCGGTTCCGGCCTGAATTGATTTGGCGTTGGTGATGAATTCGCCGCCGGACGGGGCGGCACCATTGACAAGCCTGGCCGTGAAATTTCCATTGTTCGTGGTGATGAAGGCGGCAGACCCGGTCAGGCTGATGCTGCGACCGGCCTCCAGCACGATATTGAGCGGAGCGGTGCCCGCTGTGCTGATCGAACCGCTTAGCGAGATCGCATTGGTCGCAATCAGTTTCAGGGTGACGGCGGTAGTCAGGGTCGCCGTCAGGCCTGCGTCAAACGCAATGTTGCCCGCATCGGGGCCCGCACTTCCGGTCAGGCCGGTTGAAATCGTAACGCTGGTCCCGGCGCTCAGGCGCGCCGAGATATCGGCCGTCGAGACAAGCGACGGACTTCCGGTCGGCGTCCAGTTGCCGGCGGCGTCAAAGCTGCCGTTCGACGGTACCGAGTTGACGATGCTGATGTTGAACGGATCAAACAGCCATTCGCCGCCCGTGCCAAGGGCAGCCGAAGCCGAGCCTTTGACGCCTGCGGTGTCGAGGAAGTGCCCCGACGTCTCGATCCGGCCGCCGTTGCCGCTGTTCGCGCCGCCGAGTGCGTTGAACGTGCCGAACGCCCGGGTGATCGACGCTGCATTGCCGACATCGGACCATGCGACGACCGTGCCGCCATTGCCGCTGGTGATCGCGCTGGCATCGAGCACCGCGCCGCCAAGCACAGCGACCCGAACGGCGTTGCTGCGCCCGGTCAGCAGGCTTTCGCCCTGCCAACCGCCACCGAGATAAATTTCGCCGCCGCCCGTGTCACCGCGTGCATCAAATTTGGCGCTGTTGCCTGCGACGATTGTGTCACCGAGCACGATGATGCGCCCGCCGGTCTGACCGGTGCCTTGGCCACTTGCATCAACACTGCCGTTGACGTTGACCGTCCCCGCTTCGCCGCCATCAAACACGACCTCGCCGTCAACAACGCTGGCTGACCGGGCCTGGATAATGCCCGTCGTGTTGATGACGCTGTCAACGATGGCTGCCGCGCTGCGGGCCGTGATCAGCACCCGTCCGCCGTCGGCGCGCAGGGTCCCTGAATTGGTGATCGCACCGCCGTCGGGCAGCACCTCGAGCGGTGTCGTGACCGCAAAGGAGATCAGCTTGTCGCCGCTGAGGTCAAGGGTATAGCTGCTGCCAGCCGCCAGCACGACCTGACCAAGATTGGCCTCGACCAGGCCGCTGTTGTCGATCTTGCTGCCCGCCAGGATCGCATAGCCGTTGTCGATCGAAATCGAACCGGCATTGCCGATCAGCGCGTCGCTTGATCCGGCAAAGTTATTTCGACCAGCGAAGAAATCACTGTCGCCGAGGTTGCGCGTCGTCGCGAGAAACCCGGCGGCTGAAACCCGCCCGCCGCCACCGATCAGGACGCCGTTCGGATTGAGCAGCCAGACCTGGCCATTGGCGGTCAGGCTGCCGTCAATCTTGGAGACATTGTTGCCGATAACACGGTTCAGCGTGACCGAGTTACGATCCGGCTGAACAAAGCGCACCGCTTCGCCGCTGCCGACCGAAAAATTCTGCCAGTTGATGACGGCCTTGCTGCTGGTCTGGGTGATCGTCGTTTGACCGCCGACGTTGGCACCGATCTGGGCCGCACCGGCCGCAACCGAGCCGCCGCTCAGGCCTTCTGCAAGTGCCGTTGACACAGCAAGCGAACTACCTGCGCACAGCAGGGCAATTCGGGATACCACGCCCGACGCACGCTGAACCGCCAAGAGACCCGGTTTCGTCATTTGCTGGACTTGCGCCCCCTCAAAATACGCGTCGGCCTACCAAGGGTGTGACCGCTGCCTACGCATAGAGTTACGCGAACCAGCGATATTGGATGAACCCGACCAAAACATTAACGCCAAACACTTGGAACAACAGCTGATTTGCCAGAGCACCCGGAACGGGTAAGCAGGCCCAAAAACCATCTCCTAATAGACTAGCGCAGCGCGGACCGGAACACAAACTGCCAGCATGCCGCACCCTGCCCAAATCCTCGCGATTTGTCAGGGATTTAAGTGGCGTGCAGGCCGTGATCCGGCTCAGCGGGGTCTGCGGACCTGGAGCTACTGCATCCCGCTCGGGCTGCCACGCTCCAATTCGGTGGCTCGCGCCTCGGCTGCGACCAGAAACCCCACCGTCGGCAGCTGGGCCGAATTCGGGCTCGCACCCGACAAGGTCAGGCGCAACCGATAGACTCCGGCGGCGCCCGGCGGAACCGTGAAACTGACCGATTGCCAGCCAGGCTCATGCGCCTGAAGCCCGCTTGCCATGTACAACGGCAACTCTGTCCCGTCGCGGACCAGATCAACGCTGATCTCGTCACCCGCAGCACGGTTGGGAGAGGCAAACAGGACACTGAAGTTAATCTGTTCGCCATCGCGGACACTGATCTGCTGCTCGATACCACCGGTTGCGCCGACTGCAGCCGGACGGGCGATCAGAAACGTCCCGGGGCGCTTTGCAGGGCTGCGGAAGGTTTTTCCACCGATGGTCAGCTGTTTTGCAGTGACAAGGCTTGCACCACCAATCGGCTGCCAAGCTGATGTTACACCCGCAGCAAAGTCGCGGTTGGCGATCCGCGCAATCACCGCAAGGCGTGCGACTTCGGGCAGCGGTCGCTCAGCGGCGCGACTGGTGACAATTTCAACCGCGCTGGCACTGGCTTCATCGTCAGCCGAGGCTGACACCATATCCCAGCCTGCATAACTGTCGGTCACCGAGGTCAGCATCTCGGTCCACCGGCTCATGTCGAGCCCTGAAAACACCAGTTCGCCGTCCACGACCTCGGCGTCCACCGCTTCAACCGCACCGGCCAGATTGATCAGCACCGGCTCGCCCGATGATTTGGCGACCGGAATGCTCAGCAATATCCGCCCATCTGCTGCCTGAAGCAGCGGCGCATCCGGAGCATCCAGGGGTGGCCGCAGTCCAGGATTGCCGGGCGCGAAACGGAGCTTGGGCGGTCTGGTCGCTGTACCCAGCGCAACAATCGGCGTTTTGGCGACGACCGCGACGACGACGGCGGCGGCGGCGGGGGCAGGAGCAGGAGGTGGCAACAGATTTGCCCCAGCGCCCGACGTAGAATTGAGCGCGAGCAGGATCGTGCCAGCAATCGGCATCACATATCGCAAGGTCATTGCCACCGGCCTCACCCCTTCCGCGCCACCGCCGCGCGATGTCGTTCGGACAGAGCTACGCGCGACCGGGCGAATTGGATGAGTTGGCCGGCGCTATGTCAGTGCTTTGCTGACTTCTTTGATCTCCTTGTTGAGGATCCGGTCATTGTCGGAATAGTCGACCGGGCACTCGATCAGGTGAACGCCCTTGGCGTTCAGGCATTCGGCGAGCAGGCCCGGCAGCATTTCGGCGCTGGTAACCAAATGGCCCTTGGCCCCGTAGCTTTCGGCATATTTGACGAAATCCGGGTTTCCATAGGTCAAACCCCAATCGGCAAAGCCCATATTTGCCTGCTTCCAGCGGATCATCCCATAGCTGTTGTCGTTCAGGATCAGGACGACCATATCGAGGCCAAGGCGGACCGCCGTCTCCAGTTCCTGGCTGTTCATCATGAAGCCGCCGTCACCGCAAATCGACATGACCTTGCGGCCCGGATAGACCATTTTCGACGCCATGCCCGATGGCAGGCCCGCGCCCATCGTTGCCAGCGCGTTGTCGAGCAGGACGGTATTGGCCTGATGCGCCTCATAATTGCGAGCAAACCAGATTTTATAGACGCCGTTGTCGAGACAGATGATGCCATCGGACGGCATCGCCTTGCGGACTTCGCTGACCAGATACTGCGGGTAGATCGGGTGGCGCATGTCGTTGACGGTATCGCCGCGGTGGGCGATCTCGGCGGCGCGCGCCTTTAGCATGAAGTCAAAATCCCAGTGCGCCTGGGGCATGATGTCTTCCTTGATCTGCCAGATCGCGTTGCCAACGTCGCCAATGACCTCCAGCTGCGGGAAATAGACCGGGTCCACCTCTGCGGTGCGGAAGTTGATGTGAACGACCTCGGTCCCGCCGGTCTTCATGAAGAACGGCGGCTTCTCGATCACGTCATGGCCGATGTTGACGATCAGATCGGCATGTTCGATGGCGCGGTGCACAAAATCACCCGCCGATAGCGCCGCGCATCCAAGGAATTTGGGATGCCGTTCATCGACGACACCCTTGCCAAGCTGGGTGGTCAGGAACGGAATCCCGGTCTTGTCGATCAGCTGCAACAACATCCGGCTGGTCAGCCGGCGATTGGCACCGGCACCAATGACCAGCACCGGAGACTTCGCTTTTTCGATGCGCTTGACGGCCGAGCGGATCGCCTTGGCTTCCGGCACAGGCCGACGGGCCTCGCTCGCCGGGATCGGCGTGGAATCGGTGTGCTCGTCGGCGATGTCCTCGGGGAATTCCAGATGGACCGCGCCGGGCTTTTCTTCCTCCGCCAGCCGGAAAGCTTCGCGGATGCGCGACGGGATATTGTCCGATGCCGCCAATTGATGGGTATATTTGGTGATCGGCCCCATCATCGCGACGACGTCAAGAATCTGGAAGCGGCCCTGTTTCGATTTCTTGATCGGTTTCTGGCCGGTAATCATCATCATCGGCATCCCGCCAAGATAGGCATAGGCCGCGGCCGTGACGAAATTGGTCGCCCCCGGCCCGAGCGTCGCGACACAGACCCCGGCCTTGCCGGTGTGCCGCCCATAGGTTGACGCCATGAAGCCTGCACCCTGTTCGTGCCGGGTCAGGATCAGCTTGATCTTGGTGGACCGTGACAGAGAATCGAGAAAATCGAGATTCTCCTCACCCGGAACGCCGAACACATATTCGACGCCTTCGGCCTCGAGGCACTGGATGAACAGGTCAGATGCTTTGGTCTTGGTCATATCAGAAATCCTCGTGGCAGGGCACGTGCAGCGTTTCACGAAAAAGGGGCGTGTTTCCACGCCCCCCGATCACTCCAGTGTCAAACGACGCCGTAAGCCAGCATCGCATCGGCAACCTTCTTGAAGCCGGCGATGTTGGCACCGCGCACATAGTCGATGTGTTTGGAACCGGCCTTGCCGCCATATTCCGCACAACGCTCGTGGATACCGTGCATGATGTCTTTCAGCATCTTTTGCAGGTCCTCTTCCTTCCACGAGATGCGTGATGAATTCTGGCTCATCTCAAGACCCGACACCGCGACGCCGCCGGCGTTGGCCGCCTTGCCCGGCGCATAGATCGTGCCAGCCTTTTTGAAGACGTGCACGCCCTCAAGATCGGTTGGCATGTTGGCACCTTCGCTGACCGCTTTGCAGCCGTTGGCGACCAGCAGTTCGGCGTCCTTGCCCTTCAGTTCATTCTGGGTCGCGCACGGCATTGCGATGTCGCAGGCAACGCCCCAGGGCTTTGCGCCGCCACCGGTGAAGGTCGCGCCCTTGAACTCGTTGACATATTCCGAGATGCGGCCCCGGCGCTTGTTCTTCAGGTCCTTGATCCAGTTCACCTTCTCGGGGCTGATGCCGTCCGGATCATGGATGAAGCCTTCGGAATCACTCAGTGTCAGAACCTTTCCACCAAGCTGGTTGATCTTTTCCGCCGCATGGGTCGCGACATTGCCCGAGCCGGAGATCACCACCTTCTTGCCCTCAACACTGTCGCCAAGGTGGCTCAGCATGTTCTGCAGGAAATAGACCGCGCCATAGCCAGTCGCCTCGGTACGGATCAGCGAACCGCCAAATTCGAGGCCCTTGCCGGTCAGCACGCCGGTAAACTGGTTGGTCAGGCGCTTATACTGGCCAAACATGAAGCCGATTTCGCGTCCACCAACCCCGATATCACCGGCTGGAACGTCCACGTCAGCGCCGATGTGGCGATACAGTTCGGTCATGAAGCTCTGGCAAAAACGCATGACTTCGTTCGGACTCTTGCCCTTCGGGTTGAAATTGGAGCCGCCCTTGCCGCCGCCCATTGGCAGGCCGGTCAGAGCGTTTTTGAAAGTCTGTTCAAACGCCAGGAACTTCAGGACGGATTCGGTGACCGAGGGGTGGAACCGGATGCCGCCCTTGTACGGCCCGATTGAATTGTTGTTCTGGACGCGCCAGCCGCGCTGGACGCGGATGTTGCCCTTGTCGTCTTCCCAGCACACGCGGAACGAAATGACGCGGTCCGGCTCGGCGATGCGGCGCAGGATCTGGTATTTGTGATATTGCTCCTTGTCCTGGATGAAGTCGAAAATGTCCTCGGCAACCTCCTGGACCGCCTGTGCAAATTCCGGCTGGCCGGGGTTGTGGCGGCGAACGCCTTCAACGAACGCGTTCAGGTCGACGTGATCAGCAACAGCCATGATGTCCCCCACGATATTTTCACCGAGTCGGCCTCGGCACGAATCGGAGCATATGGCGGTGCGATGGCGGGCGCGAGTCGTTCTTTGGGCGATCGATCCAAGTTAGCGGCTTTACGTGTCGCCGGAGGATGTTAGAACTGCTGCGGCGCGAAGCCGCTTGAGGGGGCGATGAGGCTTAACGAACTCAAAGTAATCGGGGCTTTGGCGGTTGCAGCGGTCGTGCTGGTGTTTGCCGTCGAACCCGCCCG
>JAYVLC010000032.1:0-5482 GCA_043759675.1 Sphingosinicellaceae bacterium | reverse complement strand
GCAGCAGAATCAGCAGCGCCAGCCGCAGCGCGACTATTATGACGATGGCGGCGACGAGGACGGCTATGACACGCCGGAACCGATCCGGGTCAGTGATATGACCGTGACGCACGCCGCACCGCAGGGGATGCCCCCGGCGATCCGGGTTGACGATTCGGATGGGGGCGATGAGCCGCAGGCTTTGCAGGACATGCAGCCAACCGATGACCAGCCTGATGATGACGCCGCACCGCCGCGTCGGCGTCGTGGCCGACCGCGGCGTGATGCAGCGCCAGCGTCCGAAACTGTCGACGCCTGAATCGCCGATGATTGCAGATGATGGCCCGTCTCTCGTCAGGGGGCGGGTCATTTCTGTTGCAGGGCAGCAACACCAGCTCGCGGGATGCTCTGGTCACAAAACGGCAATGTGATTGTCACGGGTCGGTCACCCGGCTCTCCTAGGTGCCAGCCATCAGGGATGCGGGCATGACCGCGAAAGGGGACTAGCAAGATGACAAGGATTTGGCTGACGGCGTTGATGGGCGCAACTGCACTGACAGCCTTTGCTGCCGCACCTGCGATGGCGCAGACCGACCCTGTTGCAGACGCCGCGCCGACTGCCGAGGAGGTGGCAGCGCAGGCGGAGTTTCTGACCGCCCAGATTGAGGCGATGCAGGCGCAGATCGAAGAATTGAAGAAGCAAGTGAAGGTTGCAACACCAACCTGGAAGGGTGCGCCCGAGCTCGCAGGCAGCGACTTCAAGTTCAAGATTCGCGGTCGCTTCATGTATGATGGTGCCTATGTCGAGAATCCCGACAATAAGATCGTCTCCAAGGAATTTGGGGCCAGCACCCGCATCCGTCGCTTCCGGATAGGTGTTGAGGGCGGCTTGCCGGGTGGGTTTGGCTATAAGGCCGAGGTCGATTATGCCAATGCCGCTGTTGGGTTTGGCGACGTTGTTCTGACCTACAAAAATCCGAAGTCCCAGTTTGGCGTGACGCTCGGCAATTTCGAGAGCCTTGACGGTCTGGAGCAGATCACCAGTTCGCGGTTCATCTCGTTCGTTGAGCGCGCCCAGTTCAACGAAGCGTTCAACAACACGCGCCGCCTCGGCGTTGCCGTGAACTACACCTCGAAGGACGGAATGTTCCGGTTTGACGTTGGTGCCTTCAACGATACCATCAACGCCAACACGGACAATGATGACCTCATCCTGGCCGGTCGCGCGGTTTACGCACCGCTTGCGCTTGGTGGACAGCTGCACTTTGGCGCCAACTTCCAGCACCGCAAGTTCCAGACCAACGTGCTGAGCAATCAGTACCGGGCACGTCCATTCACCCAGAATGCCGGTTTCCGCTTTGTTGATACCGGTACGGTCGCGGCCCGGGGCGATGATATCTTCGGGCTGGAATTCATCGGCATCTTCGGCCCGCTGCACGTCACTGCCGAGGGTCAGTACACCAAGGTTGACGCAATTCGTGTCACCGATGTCTTGCCAGGCCGCGATGCAACCACCGGCGTCCGTACCAACGGTGACCCGAGCTTCCTGGGCTTTTATGCCGAGGCTGGTTACTGGCTGACCGGCGAAACCCGCGGATACAAGAACGGGACCTGGGATCGGACCAAGGTGCTCAATCCGTTCGACAAGGGCGGCTGGGGCGCGTTCCAGATCAACGCCCGTTATGACTATCTCGATTTGACGGATTCGTCGGGTGCGACGCTGCCAACCCAGGTCACCGCGCCGAACTTCGTCAACGGCGGTACGCAAACCGGCTATCTGGCCAGTCTGATCTGGCAGCCGATCGACTATGTCCGGTTCACGACGCAATTCACCCACGGCGAGGTCAAGGGCGGGCCGCGTTCTGCCACGGTAGTCCCTGTTAGCACCGAATCGGTTGTTGATCGCAGCTATCGCTTCAACGCCGGGATGCTTCGGGCAGCCTTCGACTTTTAACGGTCAACCGGGCGGGGGCGGTGGTCCTCGCCCAGCGCTACCATCGTGAACAGCCCTTCGGTGACCGCGAGCTCATCGGACCCGTCGCGCCGCTGGGCCGTGACCTTGACCATGACAGCCATCGAGGTACGCCCAACCCGCTCCACGTCGGTGTAGATCGACAGCACATCTCCCATCAGGATCGGGCGCAGGAATTTCATCGCGTCCACGGCGACCGTCGCAACCGGGCCTTTGGCGCGACGTCCGGCGGTGATTCCGGCAGCGATATCCATCTGGCTCAGGATCCAGCCACCGAAGATATGGCCGTTGGAGTTGATGTCCTCGCGGCGCGGCACAACGCGCAGGACGGGATCATGCCGGACGGTCATTTGCGGTCTTTTCCCAAATCATCGGACCTAACGGCGGTGTCGTGGCCCGAGCGGTTGCTGATAAACACCAACCCCATCAGCGCGCCTGCGAGAATCATCGAGACTCCGATCCCCAGACTGATCGCCACGGCGAAATGAAATCTGAGCGGGACGCCGATCAGGTGCAGATATTCGAGCACGCCGACAACACCGGCAAGCGCCAGTCCGGCCATCAAAGCCATCAGCCGCCAGAAGCGCCGACGGTCTGCCAGAGACAGTTGGTTGAGCATGGGCTTTCCTTTGCACGTCGGATTGGCGACTATCAACGCAACGACTCGCGTGCTGGGAGGGCGTCTCGATGACGATTGCATCCATTTTGCGTGAAAAAGGCAACGCGGTGACCACGGTGACCGGCGATCTGTCGATCCATGATGTCGTGTCGCTGCTGCATGAACATCGAATCGGCGCGCTGATTGTTGTCGAATCGGACCGCATCGCCGGCGTGGTTTCGGAGCGCGATGTCGTCAAATGCCTGCACGAGAAGGGGGCAGCGATTTTTGACGCGAAAGCACGGGACATCATGACGTCGCGGGTGCTGACGACTTCGCTCACCGATTCGGTCGGGTCAGCGCTCGGCATGATGACCGAGCGGCGAATCCGGCACCTCCCGGTCGTCGATGGCGACAGGCTCGTCGGGATTGTGTCGATCGGCGACCTGGTGAAGCGCCGAATCGATGACGCCGAACATGAAGCGGGCCTGCTCAAGGAATATATCTCGTCGTGATCCGTCTTAGCGGCGGACGAGTGTGATCAGGCCGCGCCGGGTTCCCGGAAACAGGACCCACAGCGCCGCACTATAGCTTGCGGCCCCGACCACCAGGTAAATCGTCATGCGCAGGATCGCTGATTCGTCGCTGATCAACTGCCGGGTTGCCAGGAGCAAGGCGGCCATCACGCCCGAACACACGAGCGCCGGGAGGGCCGGCCGGAGGAAATCGCCGTGGCTGGCCCCGATGACGCGCAAGGAGCGCGTCGCGATAATCGCATAGAGAACCGGGTAGCCGATCAGCCAGGCGCGCGCGAGACCGATTCCGCCAAACTGGACCCCGATCAGGAAGGCCAACGGCATGATGATGAGGCCGATGATCGAATTCCCGGTCTGAACGTCGGGTCGGCCAAGGGCATTTACCGCCGCAGGTAGCAGGCTTGAGAGGGCATATAGTGGCATCGCGTAGGCGATGGTCTCGATATAGGGCACCGACGGGGTCCATTGCGGCCCCATGACGACCGGGACGAATACATCTGCGACGGCCGCCAGTCCGAAAAATATCGGAAAGGTCAACGTGGCGACCAACCCGGCGGCCCGGGTCAGGTTCCAGCGGACCGCCGCCGCATCATCCTGAATACGGGCGTAGGCACTCGCGCCGACCTCGTTCAGCGCCGGGATGAACTTGGTCACGGGCAACGCCGATAGGAACAACGCCTCGGTATAGAGGCCGATGTCGGTGGGCCGGAGATAGCGGCCGCCGATAAACACGTCGGCCTGGGCATAGACCAGCCACAGGACCGAGTTCATCATCACCGTCGCGCCGTAGCGAATCAGCTCCCCGAGGCCATCGAATCGAAATTCCGGCCAGATCAGCCAGCGATCGGCGAACGCCATGCCAACGGCGCGGACGATATGCAGCATGATCGTCCCGCCGATCAGCGCCCAAACACCATAGCCCTGGAACGCCAATCCGAGCACCAGGACTCCGGCGCTGATCATGGCAACGAAATGCACCAGCGCAGGCTTCTTGAAGTCCAGACGGCGGCTTGCCAGGGCAACCGGGAGCGAAATGAACGGCAGCAGCAGGTACAACACGGCCTGTACCCGCAAGATGTCGGCAATGATCGGCTGCCGGTAGAAGGCCGCTGCGACAGGAGCGAGGCCGATTTGAATCAAGGCGAGTGCCGTATTCACAACGATGAGCAAGCCGAAGAACTGTCGTATCTGCCGGTCAGTGATCTGCGGGGCCTGGACGATGGCGCTGGATATACCTTGAAACGCCAATATGGTCAGGAAAGATGTAACGACTTCTGCCATCGCCAGCAGCCCATAGTCGGCAGGATGGAGCAACCGGATCACCAGCAGAGTCAGGGCCCACTGCACCGCCTGTTGGGCGATCTGCGTGCCGGCTCGCCAGAACACCGCGTGCCGAACCCTGTCTCGGAAACTCGTCTCTTCCATGGCCGCACGGCTTACGACAAAGCGCCCGACCAAGCCAGCCAACCACGGCGGCGCATGATTATTACGCTGCTCTGCAACATTAATGCTTGACGGTCGCCGCCCCAATCGCCAGATAGCCGCCATCCGACGCGGGTCGGGCCGGACCGGGGTTTCACCCCACCGCCCAGCCACAAAATCGGGCCTCATACCCGGCCTCCCCAAAGAGGCGCAGAATGACGGCCTGGATTGACGCGGCGGTGTTTGTCATGGGAATTTAGTTCCTGGCGACCTGCAAAAACAGGTTGACGGTCCGGCGGGACCGGGCATATAACCCGCCTCCTTCGCCGCCCCAGCCCTGCTGGAACGGTGCGGGGCCTCTGAAAAACCAACGGGTTTTTCCCTGGATCGCAAGAACCGGGGCGGAGGAACGTTTCGCTCTTTCTCATTGTAGGTTAGATGAAGGGACATGTGGACGGCGGTCCACGCCTCCAGCGCTCAAGGGCTGGACAAGCGTGGTTAAACAATCGCTGTCTTACATGTCTTATACGTAACCACATGATGCCAGCCTTTCGGGGCTGGTAGCCAAGTGAACGTTGTGCAGACTTTAGGAACAGCTCCTTGATCGGTCAGCTTTTTGGAATTCCATCCGGATTGCTGGTCGCACATGAACTTGAGAGTTTGATCCTGGCTCAGAACGAACGCTGGCGGCATGCCTAACACATGCAAGTCGAACGAGACCTTCGGGTCTAGTGGCGCACGGGTGCGTAACGCGTGGGAACCTGCCTTTAGGTTCGGAATAACTTCCCGAAAGGGATGCTAATACCGGATAATGTCTTCGGACCAAAGATTTATCGCCTTTAGATGGGCCCGCGTAGGATTAGCTTGTTGGTGGGGTAATGGCCTACCAAGGCGACGATCCTTAGCTGGTCTGAGAGGATGATCAGCCACACTGGGACTGAGACACGGCCCAGACTCCTACGGGAGGCAGCAGTG
>JAYVLC010000031.1:0-6475 GCA_043759675.1 Sphingosinicellaceae bacterium | reverse complement strand
GCCCAGACAATAGGCGACCCCGGCACCGCCGATACCGGCCCCGATGACCGCGATCGATTTCATGCTGCCGAGCCGAACAGGAAGGATTGGATCCGGCTGTGCACAACCGACTGGATACCGGATGCTTCGCGCAACAATTCATGCGCCGCCCCCGGTATCGTCTCAAACAGCGCGCCTGGAACACGGGCCATCGCGCGTTGCGTTGCATCCGGGCTCACCAGACGTTCATGACTGCCCGACAATGCCAACAGCGGGGTCCGAATGCCCTCCAGTGTCCCGGGTCGCTCCAGAATTCCAAGTGATTGTTCGGCCGCATTGATCCAGCCCCAGGTCACGCCGCCGAGCGCCAGTCCGGTGTTTTGGGCGATCCACCAGTGTTCGTCGGTGAACCGATCCGGATCGGAGGTCAGCAACCCGCGTCGCTCAGGACGCTGCTGCCACGCGCCATATGGACGTTGCATGGGTGCGTACCGTCCACCGCCTCCTAACACGACCATCAGGCGCGCCAGTGACCCCAGCGGCAAGCCGATGCGGATGGCGAACATCGGAGCCAGCAACATGATCCGCGACAACGGGCTTGATCGGCGGGCCAAATGACGCGCCAACAGATGCCCGCCCATCGAATGGCCGACTGCGAAATGCGGGCCCGGCATCGTCGCCACGAACCATGCGACGATGGCGTCCAGATCATCGACCCACCGGTCAAAATCATCGGCGTGGCCTTTCATCGGATCAGGGCTCAGGCGGCCCGATAGGCCCTGACCACGCCAGTCGATCGCGACCAGTCCTGCGCCAAGGTCCTGTGACCATGTCCAAAGCGCTTCACTGTATTTTTCGATGAAGTCGGCGCGCCCACCCAGAAACAGGATCGATCCGGGGGCCTGTGCACCCGCCTGCCAGCCTATGGTGCGAACCGGCCAACCGTCTGACATGATACGCATCCCGGTTGTCCCACCCGGCGGGAGCGAGCGGCGGCGGGTCAGCGCATCGGGGCGTTCGGCATCGGCAGGGGTCACGGCGGGTTGGTTACCCTTTCTTCAACCATCACGTCTAGCGTCCGCCGGATGCAGGGGATCATTCATTGGGGCAGCGTGGCGGCGTTGTGCGGACTGTTGCTTGTTGCAGCAGTTGGCGACATCCGCCGCTTCATCATTCCAAACTGGCTGAACGCAACGGTCGCGCTGCTCGCAGTGCCGTTCTGGCTGACGTCGGCTGACCTCAGCTGGGCAAGTGTTGGTTGGCAGCTGTTGTCGGCCAGCGCGGTCCTGCTGCTGTTTGGTGGACTCTTCGTTGCCGGATGGATGGGTGGCGGCGATGTCAAACTGTTGGTCGCGCTGGCGCTATGGTTGCCCTGGCTGCTGTTCCTGAAGATGTTTCTGACGATCACCGTGCTTGGCGGCCTCCTGACGGGCGGGTTGCTGATAGCGCACCGCATCCGGAAACAGAGTGGATCGCCCGAGATTCCTTACGGGGTCGCGATTGCCGCCGGCGCGCTTTTGATGGTCGCGGAACCACTTGTTAAGCAATTGGCTGGATGATCAGCGCTGCGGCAGTTTCCCAAAGGGTATTCGATTGATGGACGTTCGCAAGGTCATGCTGTTGGTCGGAGCGCTGCTGATAGCGGTGGTGACGGCGCTGTTTGCCCGGTCGATGTTTGCCAGCGATGCCGCGCCGATCTCGTCGGCAAAGGCGGCACCGATGGAGGCCGTGGGGCCCCAGGTGCTGGTCGCCAAACGCGCGTTGTCAGCCGGAACAATCCTCAGCGCGGACATGGTCACGTTTCAGCCCTGGCCAAAGACCATGGTGGAAAGCGCCTATTTCCTCAAGGACGGCACTGACCTTGCAAAATTGCCGGGGCAGGTCGTTCGGGTTGAGGTTGCTGCGGGCCAACCTGTGACGCAGGGGTCGCTTGTCGGCCCGAGCGAGCGCGGGTTTCTGGCGGCGTCACTTGGTGCCGGGATGCGGGCCATCAGTATCTCCGTGACGGAAAACACCGCTGTCGGCGGGTTCGTGTTTCCAGGCGACCGGGTTGATTTGATGCTGACGCAGGAGGTCACCGGCGAGGGTCAGTCGCTTCGTGTCACTGAGACAATCGCCAGGAACGTCCGGGTTCTCGCCGTCGATCAGACCGTCGATAGCACGAAAAAGGAACCGAAGGTCGTTCGCACCGTAACGCTCGAAGTCACCCCCAAGCTCGCTGAAAAGATCGCAGTAAGCCAAACGGTTGGGTCCCTGGCGCTCAGCTTGCGATCGCTGGCCGACACGTCAACCAGCCTTGATCGGGCGATTGCGGACGGCGATATTCAGATCGGCGCGGACCAGACGGACAAGGCGGATCGCGCCATGGAGCTGGCGCTCGCGCGTATGCCCAATGACAAGGGTTCGAGCTTTACCACCGGTGCGGAAGTTTCGCGCTATCAACCCAGCAGCGCGCCGCCGCAGAAAACCGACAGCGCGCAAGGCTCGGGCGGCCAGGCTTCAGCACCGGCCGGGCGAAATGCCAAACCACCACCACCACCCATTCGGGTCGCCCGCGGTACGGAAACCGTTGATGTGCCGATCCCGGCCGGAGGATTCTAGATGCTGACTTTCATCATGAAGACCGGATCGGTCGTCGCTGCGGTCGCGCTGGCACTGATGACCGCAGCCCCGGTCAGCGCAGCCGACGACGCCACGATTGTCCAGGCTGCCCAAAACGGGATCACACTTGGGGTTGGAAAGGCGACGCTCGTCAATTTGCCGCGCCCGATTTCGGATGTTTTCATCGCCAATGACAAGATCGCCAATGTCCGAGTGGCCAATGCAACGCAGATCAACCTGTTCGGCACCGGCGCGGGAGAGACAACGCTGTACGCGACCGACAAGGCTGGCAAGGTCGTCTATTCCGCAAACGTCCGGGTGGCGCAAAACATCGACAGCATCAACGGGATGCTTGGGCTGGCAATGCCCGGGTCAGCCGTCACCGTCACGCCGATGAACGGGCTGGTGCTGCTGACCGGGACGGTCGCCAGTCCAGGCGACATCGAGGAGGTCAGCCGCCTCGTGACAGCCTTTGTCGGCGACAAGCAGGCAATCATCAACAAACTGCGATCCGCGACCCCGGTGCAGGTCAATTTGCAGGTCAAGATCGCCGAGGTCAGTCGCGAGCTTCTGAAGCAGTTCGGCGTCAATCTGCTGTCGCGCGATACCAGCAACGGCTTTCAGTTCGGGGTTAGCCGCGGTCGCAATTTTGGCAGTATCGGAACACCGGACCTGGCCGGATTTCCCCAGCTGGATGCATCCAACCTGTTCGGCCTTCCGGCCAACTCTCTGAAATTGCCATTTGATCCCCGGACCGGCCAGTTCCTGTTTGGCGGCACGGCGTTCAATTTCAGCCCGGCAGGTGGTGCGACGACTGCGCTCAACTTTGCCGGAAAGCTGGCCGGTATCGACCTTGCCTCGGCACTTGATGTGCTTGAGCAGGATGGGGTTGTTACGATGCTTGCCGAGCCAAATCTGACCGCACTATCCGGAGAGACTGCAAGTTTTCTTGCCGGCGGCGAATTCCCGATCGCGGTCTCGACCGGCCTTGGTCAGACAACAGTCGAGTTCAAGCAATATGGCGTCGGGCTGTCGTTCACGCCCACGGTCGTCGATGGCAACCGCATCACCATCCGGGTTCGTCCGGAGGTTTCGGAATTGAGTGATGCTGGGGCGATCAAGCTCAACAACATATCCATTCCGGCTCTCACGACGCGCCGGGCCGAGACAACGGTTGAGCTGGGGTCAGGCCAGAGCTTCATGATCGCCGGGCTGCTGAAAAACGGGACGCGGACCGCGAGCGACAAGACCCCATTGTTGGGAGACCTGCCCGTCCTTGGCGCGCTGTTCAAATCGGACAGGTTTCAGCGCAACGAGACCGAATTGGTCATCGTCGTCACCCCCTATCTGGTCAAGCCGATGAACCCGGAGCAGGTCCGGCTGCCGACCGATGGATATCAGGCCCCGACCGACCTGCAACGGTGGCTGCTGGGAAAAACCTTCGCGGGCAAGTCAGCAAAGACCGCGGACGCCGGACCAAAGCCAAAAGCTGCGCCGGCGCCCGGTTTCTCGGTCAATTGAGGTGCAGCAGATGGCATGTTTCAGATTGGTAGCCGTCGCGGCCTTCGCAACGGTGGTGGCATGTGGGCCAGTCAACCGGTCGGTGGAGTCGGTCAAGACACCCGAAATTCATGCGACAATGCTGAGCTATGATGCCCAGTTCGACGGGAGCGGTGCCCTGTCAGCGACCGATAGGGAGGCACTTGACCAGTATCTGGCATCAATCCGCGTCGGCTACGGTGACCGCATCAGTGTCGACGATCCTGTGGCCGCCGGTGCCAGCAACCGACGCGCAACCATTGCCGCAGTCGTTGCACGCTACGGCTTGTTCCTTGAAGACGCGGCACCAGTCACGCCGGGTGAATTGGCGGCGGGTGCTGTGCGCATCGTAGTGGCGCGGGCCCGGCTTGATGTCATGTCCTGCCCGGACTGGCGGCGGCCCTCCAATCCCGAGGTGTCGGCGTCGGCAATGAGCAATTATGGCTGCGCCGGGCGCGGGAACCTCGCTGCGATGATTGCTGACCCGAACGATCTGGTCGCGCCGCGCCAGTACGGTGGGACCGATGCGATGGCGGCCTCCAAACCAGTCAAGACGTTGCGCGACCGCGTCGCCAGGCCGCCCGAGTCACTGGTCGGTTTGAGCGACCCGCGGGCCGGGGCCAGCAAATGAACGCGCCGTGGAACCCCAATAAGCGGTCGGGCGGCGTCGCCCCCCGGGAGACATTCACGGCCTTTGTCTGTGATGGGTCATTCGCGGACACTGTGGCGGCGGCGGCGGCGGAACTCGGCTGGCCGGCCGACAAGGTCAACAGGGGCGGCTTGCAGAACGCCGTTGATGCGCTGTCGGTTTCGACAAGTCCGCACGTTCTTTTGGTCGACCTGTCGGAATGCGCCGATCCACTCGCCGAAATCCATTCGCTCGCTGACGTGGTGGAACCGGGGACCGTGGTTATCGCAGCGGGCGTCGCCAATGATGTTCGGTTGTACCGGGATCTGCTGGCGAGCGGAATTCACGACTATCTTGTCAAACCCGTCGACGTCGAGCAGGTCCGCAGCGCGCTGGCCGCCGCCCATGCGGTCACGAGTGGCATCAGGTCGGCGGCATCGGGAACCGATCGGCCGCGGCTGGCGGTGACGGTCATCGGGGCACGGGGCGGGGTTGGCGCATCGTCGGTTGCGGCCTCGCTTGCATGGATGCTTGGCGACCGGGCGAACCGCTCGACAGCGCTGCTTGACCTCGACATCCAGTTCGGCACCGGGGCGCTGGCGTTCGACCTAGAGCCGGGGCGGGGCCTGACCGACGCACTCGAGAATCCGGGCCGGATTGACGGGTTGTTCATCGAACGTGCGATGGTCCGGGCCAACGACAAGCTTGCGGTGCTGTCCGCCGAAGCCTCGATCGCCCAGCCGCTGCAGATCGACGGGTCGGCGCTCTATCACCTGCAAGCGGAAATGAAGACTGCCTTTGAAAGCGTGGTCATCGATCTGCCACGCGGATCAGCCGTGCAATACCCGCAGCTGATCAGTGATGCAGACGCGATTGTCGTTGTCACCGAACAGACACTCGCTGCAACCCGGGATACGATCCGCCTGCTTGGCTGGCTAAAGGCGCAAGCCAATAGTGCGCGGATTTATGTCGTCAGCAATCGGGTGCCGGCGGGTCTGACACCCGAAGTGTCGCGCAGCGATTTTGAGGCTTCGATCGAGCGCAAGATCGACGTGGCGGTTCCGCTGGATGCACGGTTGGCGGTTTTGGCAGCCACACAAGGCAAATGCCTTGGCGCGGTGGCCGGCAGCAGCAAGGTCGGGGCGGCATTTGACCGCATTCTGGCGCTCGCGCTGACCGGGGTTGCTGGCGAAAGTGACGGCGCGCGCCACGCTCCTGCCTCGCTGCTTGATCGACTGAACTTGCGCGGCCTGCTGTCTCCAAAAGACAAAGCCACGGCACTCTGACGCAGATTGGAGTGAAAGTGGCCGGACCGGTCGGATTTGGAAAACGAAATGGCGCCGCGATACCGCGCGACGGCAGCAATGCGTCGCCAACAGTGGTCTCGCTGCACCGCCCCCCCGCGCCCGGTGGTTCGACCCCTGGTCACGAAGATATCGGCTGCAATCGGGACGTTCACGCGATCGTATCGGCGCAGCTTTCGATGCTGTTTCCGACCGAAGCGACCCGCAACAAGACGCGCGGGGAGATAGCGTCGCAGGTTGAGTCGCATGTCCGTGCTGCGGCAAAGGTCGCCAATCTGACCATCAGCGAAGCCGTCGTCCGCGACACCGTTACGGTGATCATCGGTGACCTTCTGGTGCTGATTGGCGGGCTGGCGGGTGATACCGCGAACGACAAGGCAGGCCGTGGCAGCGCGCGGGCAAGCTCGACCAACCGCAGCAGCAT
>JAYVLC010000030.1:0-11812 GCA_043759675.1 Sphingosinicellaceae bacterium | reverse complement strand
GCATAACTTGCGAACCCCAGATCCTTGTAAACTTTATCGAGCAGGTCGCAGAACGTCCGCACCTCATCGACGATCTGGTCCTCACGGCAGAAAATATGGCCGTCGTCCTGGGTCATCTGACGCACCCGCATCAGGCCGTGGAGTGCGCCATGCAATTCGTTGCGATGGCAACAGCCCATCTCCGCCATGCGGAGCGGCAGGTCACGGTAGGATTTGATGCCCTGCCGGAAAATCAGGACGTGCGCAGGACAGTTCATCGGCTTCAGCGCCATCAGGTCGCTTTTGCCCGATAGGATTGGGCCGTCATCGTCGGCATTGGGGATTTCGTCGGGAACGACGAACATATTCTCGCGGTATTTTCCCCAGTGCCCGGACGCTTCCCATTGTTTGGCGTCCATCAACTGCGGTGTTTTCACTTCCTTGTAACCGCCGCCGTCAATCGCACGGCGCATATAGGCCTCCAGCTCGCGCCAGATGACATATCCCTTGGGATGCCAGAACACGCTGCCATGCGCTTCTTGCTGCAAGTGAAACAGGTCCATCTCCTGTCCCAGCTTGCGGTGGTCGCGCTTGGCCGCTTCCTCAAGTCGCACCAGGTGCGCGTCGAGTTGCTTCTTGTTCAGCCAGCCGGTGCCATAGATACGGCTCAGCATCGCGTTCGATTGATCGCCGCGCCAATAGGCTCCCGAAACCCGTGTCAGCTGGAACGCCTGCGGGTCCAGTTTGCCGGTCGAAGGCAAATGCGGCCCTCGGCACAGGTCGAGCCAGTCGCCGGCCCGGTAGATCGTCAGCGCCTCCCCTTCCGGCAATTCGGCGGCCCATTCGGCCTTGAAGTTTTCCCCGTGCGCTTTGAAATGACCAATCAGCTGGTCGCGCGCCCATTCTTCGCGCACCAGTTTTTCGTCGCGTCCGATGATCTTGCGCATCTCCGCCTCGATGGCGGGCAGGTCATCCTCGGTGAACTGCCGGTCCTTCGGAGCAAAGTCATAGTAGAACCCGTCATCGGTCGCCGGGCCGAAGGTGATCTGCGTGCCGGGAAACAGCGACTGGACTGCCTCGGCCAACACATGCGCAAAGTCATGCCGTGCCAACTCCAGCGCCGCAGCCTCGTCCTTCGACGTGATCAGCGCCAGCGTCGCATCACGGTCAATGGCACGTTCCAGATCGACGATTTCGCCGTCCACCCGGGCAGCCAGCGCCGCCTTCGCCAGCCCCGGCCCGATGCTGCGCGCCACATCGCCGCCAGTGGTACCGCGCGGCATATCGCGCGTCGAACCATCGGGGAGCGTCAGGCGGATCATGTCGGGCACTGTTAATTCCTGCATTGCGTGGACGGCGCGCACCCTATGGCTGAGCGACCCGGTGTCAAGCAAGCAACCCGGCCAGTTGACCGGGTTTCGCAGATATTACCGATCCGCTAATATTGCGACAACGTTGGGGGGAGTTCGGATGCAGGTCAACGCGCGCCGCCAAAGCGCCACGGGTATATTGCAGGCCGCCGGACAGCCGGGGTTGCCGGTAGGGCTGAGTCTGGAACCTGCCTATCTGATCGTCGAAACGCCGGTGAACCGCGATGCGGTCGCCATCGAATTTCTGCGCCGCTCGCAGGCAAATGACGGCTGGCGCCTGCAACGCACCGACCGATCCGGCTGGCAGATCGAATCAACGGATATCCCTGCTGCATGGCTCGCTCGTGTGCGGCGGACCAGGATGCCGTCAGCGCTGCGAGCGCTGTGGGCCGGCGCAATCCTGTGCGGCGCACTGCTGATATTCCTGTGGGCGACGAGACAGTAGGGCCTATCATTGCGTGCGTGAGTTGAACGATGCTGCTATATTTTTCATGAAAACATAAGGACTTGGTGCATGGGCGGTGATCAGAATTCCGATCAGCAAGACCATGGTTTTGCATTCCATGGTAGTTGGCGGGAATTCCTGCCGATCGCTGCAACGAATCTTTTGCTGACCGTGGTAACACTTGGATTTTATCGTTTCTGGGCAACGACGCGGGAGCGGAAATATCTGTGGAGCCGAACTGAATTCCTTGACGAGCGGCTCGAATGGGCGGGCACCGGCAAGGAAATGTTCATCGGCTTTCTGGTCGCCCTGGCCGTCTTCCTGCCGCTCATCCTGTTTTTGCAATTCGGGATTCAGGCCCTGATATTACGGGGCGAACCGGTGATTGCCGTTGTCGGGACATTCACAACCTACGTCGCGCTGCTCTATCTCATCGGCCTCGCCAGCTTTCGGGCGCTGCGTTACCGGCTGAGCCGCACCTATTGGCGCGGGATTCGCGGCGGCAGTGATGATGCCGGCTGGACGTTTGCGCGCAGTTATCTTGTGCGGGCCGTCGTCAATATCCTCACGATCGGCCTGATGGTGCCGTGGAACATGGTCGGCGTGTGGCGCGATCGGTGGAGCAAAATGAGCTTCGGCTCTCATTCCGTTGAAGTCGGCGATGGCAGCCGGGTCGATGGCATCATCGGGCGCTGGCTGCTCCTTTACCTCACGCCCCTATTGTTCATCATGATCGGAGGGCTGCTGGCTGGCTTCGTGATGGCAACCGGACAAAAACCCGCTGGTGCCGGGCCGACAGCGAAAGCTATGGGCCTTGGCCTCGCAACGGTTGGGATAATCTACCTGCTGCTGCCCTTCATTTTGATGCCCTATTTCGCTGCCTTTTACCGGAAGGTCGTCGGCGAGATGTCGCTTGGCGGGCTGTCATTCTCGTTCAACGCCCGGACCAAGGATTGGCTGAAGCTCATATTCGGCCATGTCGGTCTGGTGATGATCACGCTCGGCCTCGGGTTTATTTTCATCGGGTATCGCAACTGGGCATTCTTCGTCCGGCATATGTCGGTAACCGGCGACTTGAACACCGCTGACCTTGCCCAATCGACGACGCCATTGCGCTCCGACGCGGAAGGCTTGGCCGATGCATTTGATATCGGTGCGATCTGACCGATGACGAGCGCATGGCTGTATGACGGGGAAACCGCGCGACGGCAGGCCGTTACAGTCTCCAAAGGTGGCCCGTTCCTTCAAGTCGTCCACGACGAGGAGCGCGTCGAAGTGGTCCCCGCCGATAGGCTGACCTTCATCCAGGCGCGGAGCGGCGAGCTCATTTATGGGCATAGCGAGCGTCCCGGCTGGCGGCTTGGGCTGGCAGCGCCTCCCCCCGCAGACATCGCGGCGCTTCTGCCCGCCGAAACCCGCTATGGGCGCTGGATCGACCGGGTCGGCATTGGACCAGCCGTTGCGATCGGTCTGGTGGCCTCTGCGGCGGTGCTTCTTGGGGTCCGTGCTCTGCCGCACCTGTTGGCACCGATGATCCCGGACAGCTGGATGCATCGTTACGGAGATGCGCTTGTCGGCGATTTTGGCGGGAAATATTGCAACGGACCGGGTGGTCAGGCGGCGCTCGACCAATTGGCGCGACGCCTTGCACCTGATGCGAAGGGCTTCAACATCCGGGTGGTCAATATCCCGATCGTCAACGCGGCAACGCTTCCGGGCGGTAATATCGTGGTGTTCAAGGAACTGTTGTCGGAAAGTGGCGGTCCTGATGAATTCGCGGGCGTCCTCGCGCACGAGTTGGCGCATGTTGAACACCGTGACGTGACCGAGGCAATGGTGCGCGAAACGGGCTTTGGCCTTGTCCTCGGCTCGGTCGGGGGTAATGTCGGTGGGCAGGTTCATCAGATGACCTCGCTCAGCTACAGTCGAGCGGCAGAAACGGCTGCCGACAGAACGGCAATCGACATGATGCGTCGCGCCGGAATTTCGCCTGCGCCCACCGCCAAATTTTTCGACCGCATGGCAAAGGAGGAAGGTCGGCTCGGCGCGAGCTTGGGGCCGCTGACCTATTTCTCAACCCATCCGGTTTCAACAGAACGCGCGGCGTTATTCCGCAAGGCTGGCACAGGCTCGGAACCGGCGCTGGATCGCGACTCCTGGGACGCGCTGGTTGATATCTGTCACAATGACCCCGCACAAAAGGGGCGGGCTTATGATCGCAGATTTAACATCGCCGGACGGTAACCGCCTCGCCTATCGCCACCGCCCCGGCACTTTGCCGACAATTATATTTCTCCCCGGTTACATGTCCGACATGACCGGCAGCAAGGCCGAGGCGCTTGATGCTTGGGCGCTGGCGTGCGGGCAGGCGTTCCTGCGCGTCGACTATTCCGGGTGCGGGGCAAGCGGTGGGCGGTTCGAGGATGGGACGCTCCACCGCTGGCGGGACGATGCGCGGGCGGTGATTGACCATGTGTCGCCGGGGCCAGTCGTGCTGGTAGGGTCGTCGATGGGCGGCTGGCTCGCGCTGCTGCTGGCGCGTGATCTTGGCGAGCGGTGCGCCGCGCTGGTCGGCATCGCGGCTGCACCCGACTTCACCGAATGGGGGACCAGCGCCGGTGACCGTATCCGGTTTCAGGCTGGCGAGACAGTTGTCGAGCCAACGGCGTATGCTGACACCCCCTATGTCACGACGGCGGCATTCTGGCGCTCCGGTCAGTCGAATTTGCTGCTCGGTGGACCGATTGCCTATGATGGCCCGGTGCGGCTGCTGCAGGGTCAGGCTGATCCCGATGTGCCGTGGCGACTCGCGCTCGAGATTGCTGACCGGCTCAGTTCATCCGACGTGCAGGTGATGCTGGTAAAGGACGGCGACCACCGGCTGTCGCGGCTGCAGGATATTGCCCGGCTGACGGCGACGCTCGACAAACTGCTGGAGACATTGTGAAACGCCTGCTGCTCTCTGTGGTGCTTGCCGCTGCCCCGGCCACGGCTGCGACTTATGAACACTGTCTGGCGGAGGTGAAGTCTGCGCCGGAGACAGCCATTGCCACCGCGACGGCCTGGCGATTGGCGGGCGGCGGCGTCCCGGCCCGCCATTGCCTTGGCATCGCCTATGTTGCGGCGGGAAAGTTCGCGCAAGCGGCGCTGGCGTTCGAGCAGGCAGCGCGCGCCGCGGAGGTCGCAAAGACAACGGCTTCCGGCGAATTGTGGGGGCAGGCGGGCAATGCCGCCCTGCTCGGCGGTGATAGCGACAAAGCGCTCGAATATTTCAACGCGGCGCTGGCCGCATCGGCAGGCGATGATCGGCGGCAGGGCGAGGTGCTGATCGATCGGGCCCGTGCCTTCGTTGAATTGGGCAAAACCACCGAGGCAAAGGATGACCTCGACACGGCGATCAAGCTCTCGCCCGCTGCCTCGGACGGCTGGCTGCTGCGGGCGGTATTGGCCCGCAAGGGCGGTCGCTTTGATGAAGCGCAGCATGATGTCGATGCGGCGCTGAAGCTGATGCCTGACGACCCGGACGCCCTGCTGGAGGCCGGGAACATCGCTGGCCTGCTCGGCGACACCGCGACGGCGAAGGCGCGGTGGGAGGCGGCAGTCAAAGCCGATCCCAAGTCAGATTCAGGCAAGGCCGCCGCACAAGCGCTGGCCGCGAACGTCCTGTGACTATTTCGCCGCGGTTGCGATTGGGGTGAACGGGCCGAGAATGCAGCTGCCATAGTCAAATCCGCCGCCGCGGGCGAACAGGCTGACGATTTCGCCGCTGCACAACCGGTCCTGCGTTGAGATGTGAATGTAGCCGGTGTCGCCACGCGCCCACGCCGGACAGCTGACCGGCAGTTCGTTCCTGAACGTCCGGCCGCCGCGCATCACGAACAAGACCGTGCGGTCATTGACCGGCTTCACCGCATCGATCTGACGTTGCGCAAGGCAGGATTGCGTCGGACCGGACGCGGGCGCGTCAAACGCCACGGGAGCCGCCGCCGTCAGCAGCAACAGGACAGGCAAAGCGAGTTTGAGCATGGAACACCTCCGGCACCTATCGTAACATAGTTTCCGCGCGTACTCAGCCCCCCGCACCGACGGCGTTTCCGACCCGGTAGGCGATGATTCCCAGACCATATATCCCGGCACCAGACACCACCCCGAATGCGAACTTCGCGAGCCGCGACTGCCGGTTCCACCAATTGGTCACTGTCGTCTCCCCAGGGTCCTGGCCCTAATATCCGCCAGCCTGTCCGTCCTTGCGGAATTCGGACGCGCCCCAATAGGCACCCGTTGCGGGATCGAGCCAGATTGCCTGATAGCCACCAAAAGCACCAGTCACATATTTGACGCTGTGGCCACGTTTGCGCAGCTCATCGGCAATCGCGGACGATACCCCGGTTTCGAGTTCGACGGTGCCACCAGCGGTCATTGGCGGGGAGGCGTCGGGTTCGGTGGAGCCGTCATGATGGAGGCGGGCGGCGTCTCCTGCTGCCTGAACCCCCATGCCGAAATCGACCAAGTTGACCACGATCTGGACATGACCCTGCGGCTGCATGTCGCCGCCCATCAGACCAAAGCTCATCAGCGGTTTGCCGTCCTTGGTCAGGAAGGCCGGGATGATGGTGTGGAACGGGCGTTTGCCCGGCGCATAGGCATTGGGTGATTTCGGGTCGAGCGAAAATTGCTGACCGCGGTCCTGAAAGGTGAAGCCGAGCGTCCGGCCGTTGCCGTCATCGGGCACCAGCCCGGACCCCATGCCCCGGTAGTTCGACTGGATCAGGCTGACCATCATGCCATCCTTGTCGGCAACCGTCAGATAGATGGTGTCCTTCGACCAGTCGTTCGGGCCGCCCGGCGTGATCGCGACGGCGGCGTGCTGCATGTCGATCTTCCGGGCCAGTTTGGCGGCATAGGGTTTCGACAACAGCCCCATGACTGGCACCGTCTTGCTATCGGCGATCCAGCGGGCCCGGTCCTCATAGGCCAATTTCTTCGCCTCCAGCATCACATGCCAGAAGTCGGCTGAGCCACGCCCCATCGCCTTCAGATCATGGTTTTCGAGGATGTTGAGCATCTCGAGCGCCACCAGGCCCTGACTGTTCGGCGGCAACTCCCAAACGTCGAACCCGCGATAATTGGTGGAGATCGGGTCCACCCATTCGGCATGTTGGGCGGCGAAATCGGACTTGCGGTGCGGGGCCCCAATCCGGCGGAAATACCCCTCCATCGCATCGGTCAGCGGCCCATCATAAAAGGCATCGCGCCCCCCTTTTGCCAACGCCCGATACGTCGCTGCCAGATCAGGATTCCGGAAGATCGCGCCTTCAACCGGGGCCTTGCCGTCAAGCCGGTAGACCGAACGGGCGTTGTTGATTTCCTGAAGGCCCCCGGCTGCAAAACTCGCTTCCCAGCCCGCGAGTCCTTTGCCCCACTGGCCCGCGATATATTCGCTGAGCGGAAACCCGCCTTCCGCATAGCCGATCGCGGGGGCCAGGATGTCTGCCATCGGAAGTTTGCCAAATTTCGCGTGCAGCGCGAACCAGCCATCAGCCGCGCCGGGAACGGTCACCGGTAACCAGCCATGCGGTGGCAGGGCGACTGCGCCGCCATTGGCTGCCTTAAGCTGTGCAAGCGTTTGCCCGCGCGGCGCCCGCCCCGAGGCGTTGAGCCCATAGAGCTTGCGGGCATCCGGAGCCCAGACAATGGCAAACAGGTCGCCGCCGATGCCGGACCCGGTCGGTTCCATCAGCCCGAGCGCAGCATTGGCGGCAATCGCGGCATCAACCGCCGACCCGCCGCGTTTCAAGATATCGAGCGCGACCTGCGTTGCAAGCGGCTGGCTGGTGGCTGCCATGCCGTTTGTCGCGATCACCGCTGATCGGGTTGCCTGCGCCGCGCCGGAATAGCGGTCGCCCTGATCCTTCAGCGGCTCGGCCTGCGCCGCACCAGCACAGACGGCAAGAACGGCCACCAAAATTGCACGCATCAACCCGCCCCTCGCCATGTGCCGATATCATGCAGCGAATGCCCGGAACATGAAAGGGGCGGCGCCTGCCCCCAGACGCCGCCCCATTTGATGCGAGCAGCCCGAAGGCTGGTCACAGGCCCGTTGTGGTCACCCCACCCGAACGCGCAGAAAACCTTAACGCAAAGTTAATGCCAGTTTTGAAAATGGCGCGAAATCAGTGGGTAAGGATTCCGGGTGAAATACAAGTGTAAAATATTCCGACACTCAGCCGGCATTATGTAGGAAACGCACCAACGCAATTCAGACTCGCCATGCAGGCGGACACGCGGCATAATTGTTTTATGGGGAAACTTAGAGCGTGGTTGCAATCATGGCGGAATGGTCTCCGTCTTGGCGAGACCGCCGTCGTCATCGGGCTATGGACGGGCGGCATCGCTGCGAGCGACGTCGTGATCGCCCAGGTGTTGTTAATTGCGGGTTTGGTTTTTGGTGTTGTCGCGATTTTTGCAGACCCAGCCAGCTCGCGGGAAAAAAGTTTAGGCTTAAGTCTAGCCCTTTTCCTGTCGTTTGGGGTTGCTGAGGGCATCTATTTCTTTCGGAAGTCGTCTCCGTCACCTGCGGTTGTGACGGAGATACGGCGGGACACGATTCGGTATTATCCAGTACAATCTAAATCGCCAACGCCCGCCGTATCTCCAAGTTATCAGATTGTTATCAAGGATGCGCCGCCGACAAGGTATCGTCCCGTTGATGAAGCCAGCGGAAAGAACAGCGACGCATCTTTAGCAGCAGTTTTGTCGAAAATGGCTCGTCGCCGTGTTGCAAGCGAGGCCTCTATGATATGCGAAATCGCAAATAATAAATTTGAGTCTTCGGCATACGTCCTTATAAATCAAGCCGTCAATCTTGAGAACAATTACGCCTACACTAGAGACGGGCGCCAAATGGAAGCAGACTTAAACTCTTGGGTTAAACAGGTTCAGGTCTTTCTTGCCGCCAACAAGGAATACATACCCGACTCAACTCAGTTTGACGAAGCAACAAATAGGAAAACGGCTCCGCTGTTTGGTCGTCAAGGTTTCGTCGCTTGGGAGACTATGGACGCAAAGCGGGCAGCTCTCAACGATCTTCGGTTAGGAGCAACCCGTAAAGACTGTGAAGCCATTGGAAAGGCGGCAATTGCGGAGTGCGAGGCCAAAAAGACTTGCGAGGCTATTCAGTCACCCTCAACGAATTAGCGCCGATCACGTTGCCACCCTCGCCACCATTCACGCCGACGAAGGCGCGGGCTGGGATGCCCTGCACAGCGGCTGGGATACGCGCTGGGTCAATCACAGCGTCGCATTCAAGGACAAGGGCGTTTGCACCAATCAGGCGGAAAGCTATTTCAGCCGCCTACGCCGTGCAGAGATTGGGACGCATCACCACATCGCGGGCCGCTACCTTGGCGCATACGCTGGCGAAATGGCATGGCGCGAGGATAACAGCCACCGTCCGAACGGTGATCAATTCTGGATGCTTGCGAATGCCGTGCCGGCGTCGGGTGTGTCGCGCGCCTGGAAAGGGTATTGGCAGCGGGCGGCGGCGTAAAAACAGCATCTTAGCTAAGTCATTGAAATTGACTCGATCTAAGAGCTTGATTCTGGTTGATTTTCTGTGCGATACTCTTTGAACGGAAAGGCCGCCGAGGTTTCCCCCGACGGCCCCCGAGCCTAGAAGTTAGAGATTGAGCCCCCTACTTCTTCGGCGTCTTGATGGTCTCGACAACAGCCCCACCGGGGTTGTTGCGAGCCACACGAACCGGAATGAACTGGCCGGAGCCAGCGTCACGTCCGATCTTGCGGTTTCCTCGTTTCACTTCACATCACCTCCTCTCACCGGCAGGTCGCCGCGCGGGTCGGCCCGCTAGAGATTGGGGTGCGGAAGTTGATGACCGCAAGCCGTAGTATACTATAGCCGCCGGAACGAGTCCAACCGGTTTGTTTACGAATATTGAGACGCCACCTATTGCCACGCCTAATGGATCGCTCCGCTCACCCCATTCTGCCCCGTCACGCGCCCCGGCGCTCAACCGACCATCGCCGGGGCCGCGCGTCGTCGCCTATCACGCCTAGCCCGACCTTTTTCTTCAATGTTGCCGATATGGAGTTGGCAACCGCGTTGATCGCGGCCTCACTGTCCGTAGGAAGCCCATGGCGTTCCATCACAGCAAGCGCCAACTCCCGCGCGGTCATCGGCTCCACTTCTTCCCTAAGCAAGTCCAGCGCCGTCCTGCTGCCCTGCCCGTAGCGGTCAAATCGGTGAGACAGGCGCGGCCTTATCGCCTTCACGCCAGCCGCGTCCCAATCGGCCCGAAACAGGCGGATGGTCGCCTCTACATGGGCAAGGTCAATCCGCAGTTGTTCGGAGTAATCCTAGCACTTGCGGAGCTGCCCGAGCATGGCGGCATATTTGCGGGTCAGAGCGAACAGGACTTGGGTATCTGCCATCCCGTATTATTCCGGACAATCCCGGATATCCCACCCGGAGCGTGGTGCGCTTGCTACGTAATACCGCACTCAGCCGCGAAAACCATCCTTCGCGGCCCGCCGCGTCGCCAATTCAGCAGCCGTTTGCGCCCGCACAAACACATTTGTCGCGCGTTCGGCGCCCATTGTGGTTGGGACCGTTGCAACACCCGCCGCCCGCAGGCGTACGACTTCGGCCATTCGTTGAACCAGCGCGATATTGTCCGGCTCGACCGTCAGACCGAACCGGCCATTGGCCTCGGTATATTCATGGGCGCAGTAAACCGCAGTCGCATCGGGAAGGCTGGCGAACTTACCGAGCGAGGTAAACATCTGCGCTGCTGTCCCCTCGAACAATCGACCGCAGCCCATGGCAAACAGCGTGTCGCCGCAGAACAGCGCGCCGACGGCCTCGAACGCATAGGCGTTGTGGCCTGCGGTATGGCCGGGCACGTCGATCACCCGGCCAATTGCGGAACCGATCCGCACCTCATCGCCCTCGCTGACGGACCGGCCAATCCCGGGGATTTTCGACGCTTCGCCAGCGGGTCCGGTGACAAATGCCCCGGTCGCGGCCACAATCGCGGCATTCCCGCCGACATGGTCCGGGTGCCAGTGGGTGTTCAAAATCTGGGTGATGCGCCAGCCGCGCGCCGCCGTTTCCGCCAGCACCGGGTCCGCCACCGCCGGGTCGATCACTGCGGTCTCCCCGGTCGCCTGATCATGGGCCAGCCAGACATAATTGTCGTTGAGGACCGGGATGCGGACAATTTCGAGGCCCATCACCATTCGCCCGTGTTCGGCATCGACAGCCAGGGCTCAACTGGCGGAAGCGCTGGCCCAGCTTGCAACAGCTCAACCGAAATCCCGTCTGGCGACCGCACAAACGCCATCCGGCCATCGCGAGGCGGCCGGTTGATCGTGACGCCGCCGTCCATCAGCCGCTGGCAAGCAGTGTGGATATCGGCAACGGCATAGGCGAGGTGGCCAAAGTTGCGCCCGCCGGCATAGCTGGTCTCATCCCAATTGTGGGTCAGCTCGACCTGGGCCTGTTCGTCGCCGGGTGCCGCCAGAAAGATCAGCGTGAACTTGCCCGCCGGATTGTCGATCCGGCGAACCTCGCTGAGCCCGAGCAGGTCGAAGAACCGAAGTGTCGCATCGGGATCGGAGACGCGGATCATCGTGTGGAGATATTTCATGCAACTGGCTCCATTCCTGGCCCGCGGCCCTCATAATCCTGAAATCTCGCAATGATCCGGTCCGGGAGCCGTGCCGACCGGCCCCGAACCTCGGCAACATGCACTAAAACCTCCTCGCCGGTCGCGCGCAGATCGCCGGTCCCGGCACTGTATATTTCAAACAGAAACGTCATCGAACTGCGGCCGATTTTCGCGCACCGGACGTGGATATCAAATTCCTCATCGAGCAGGATCGGCGACTTGAACTCGACGAGGGCCTTGGCAACGTGGAATTCGGCGGTTTCAGGATTGTCATACATACCGACCGCTCGCCAATATTCGGTCATGCCGATGTCAAAATATTCAAGGTAGCG
>JAYVLC010000029.1:0-9578 GCA_043759675.1 Sphingosinicellaceae bacterium | reverse complement strand
GTGATCAGCACGCCAAGCCCGATGGTGGTCAGCGGGGCCATCAGCGTCAGCGGTGACAGCAGGTTCGCCTCATAGCGCTGGATCAGGCGGAAATAGGCGGTGTGCCCGGCGACCGAGACAATCAGCGCTGAAAAGCCGACGGCGGCGACGAAGGGCCAGCCAGCGGCCTGCATCGCCGTTGCCTGGTTCTGCTCGAGCAGTGCCGACCCGGCTGCCAGCGGCCAGAGCGAGACAAACCCGACCCAGGCCTGAAATCGCAGCGGGTTCATCGTCTCCATCTGTTTCATCAGGATCGCACCGAGCGAACCGGCTGCTGCTGCACCGGCCACGAATATGAGGCCGCGCGACAGGGCAAATCCGTCAGGGTTCCAGATCACCAGCAACGTGCCCGCCACGGTCAGAACGATCCCTGCGCCGCGCCGCCAGCCGATCCGCTCGCCAAGCATGACGACGGACAGCAAGGTGGTGATCGGTACGCCAATTTGGACAACGACTGCTGCGGCGGACGGCGTCGCCGTCTGCAGCCCGATGAACAGCAAAGCGAAGTTGCCGCCGCCCATCAGCGAGCCGACTGCCAGGATGCGCCAAACCGGTTTTGGCATTGGCCGCAACCACGGCAGCGTTGCCATGACCACGACAGCAAAGCGGATCGCGGCAAAGGCGAGCGGTGGCACGCCCCAATCCACAACGACGATTTTCGAGACAACGTTTGACAGCCCCCACGCGAGGCAGACGAACATCAGGATCAGAAAGTCGCGGACCGACACAAGCCTTGCTACTCCATCGCCGATCATCGCCCAGGGCACGACCGCGCTGGCTCAACCGCCTAACCGGTTTTCCGGGTCCGCACGACTGGCGAAGTTGACATCCCGACGCATCCGCCGCGGGGTCAGCCGTCGGGTCTTCGTCGCATGTTTAGATGCGGCGGGCTGCTGCTATGCCCGGTTGAGGCGCCCGTCGATCAGCGCGTCGACGACCGACGGATCAGCCAATGTCGAGGTGTCACCCAGGTTGCCGAAGTCATTTTCGGCGATCTTGCGTAGAATCCGCCGCATGATCTTGCCGCTGCGGGTCTTGGGCAGCGCCGGGGTCAGGTGGACGAAATCCGGGGTGGCGATTGCGCCGATATGTTCGCGGACGATCAATTTGAGGCTAGTCAGCAGCGTGTCCGACGGCTCGATCCCGGCGTTGGGCGTCACATAGGCGTAGATGCCCTGCCCTTTGATGTCGTGCGGGTAGCCGACCACCGCCGCCTCGGCGATATCGGGGTGGGCGACCAAAGCAGATTCGATCTCGGCAGTGCCGAGCCGGTGGCCCGAGACGTTCAGCACATCATCAACGCGGCCAGTGATCCACCAATAGCCGTCACCGTCACGCCGCGCCCCGTCGCCGGTGAAGTAGAGTCCCTTGTAGGTTGAGAAATAGGTGTCGATAAAACGCTGATGGTCGCCATAAACGCTGCGTGCCTGGCCAGGCCACGATCCTTTGATCACCAGATTTCCCGACGCCGCGCCTTCGATGAACGCCCCATCGGCGGCAACTAGCGCCGGCTCTATGCCAAAGAACGGCTTGGTGGCCGATCCGGGCTTCATGGGAATTGCGCCGGGCAGGTTGGAGATTAACACCCCGCCGGTTTCGGTCTGCCACCAGGTGTCGATGACCGGGAGCCGCTGCGCCCCGACCACCCGCCAATACCAAAGCCAGGCCTCCGGGTTGATCGGTTCGCCGACAGTCCCAAGGACCCGCAGCGATGACCGGTCATGCTTTAACACCGGTGCATCGCCGTCGCGCATCAGCGCGCGCAAAGCGGTCGGGGCGGTATAGAAGATATTCGGCCTGTGCTTGGCGATGACCTGCCAGAAACGTTCGACATTGGGGTGGTTCGGAATGCCCTCGAACATCAGTGTCGTCGCGCCGTTCGAGAGCGGCCCGTAGACGATATAGCTGTGCCCGGTGACCCAGCCGACATCGGCCGTGCACCAGTGAATCTCCCCATCGCGGTAGTCGAAGCAATATTTGAAGGTCAAATTGGTCCACAGCATGTAGCCGGCGGTCGTGTGCAGAACACCCTTGGGTTTGCCGGTCGATCCGCTGGTATACAGGATGAACAGCGGGTCTTCCGCGCCCATCGGTTCGGGTGGGCAGTCGGCGGCAACGGCGTCCCGCAGCTCGTGCCACCAACGGTCCCGCCCGCCACGCATCGGCACATTCGCCCCGGTGTGACGCACCACCAGCACGCCGCTGACGTCCGGGCATGACGCGAGCGCCTTGTCGACAGTCGACTTCAGCGGAATGGTCTTGCCGCCACGCAGCCCTTCGTCCGCGGTGATGACAAACCGGCTGTCGGCGTCCTGAATCCGGCCCGCGACCGCGTCGGCTGAAAATCCCCCGAACACCACGGAATGGACCGCGCCAATCCGCGCGCAGGCCAGCATCGCGCTGGCCGCTTCGGGGATCATCGGCATGTAGATGGTCACCCGATCGCCCTTTGTGACCCCGATCGCCTTCAGGGCATTGGCCATCCGGCAGGTCTCGGCATGCAGGTCGCGGTAGCTGATGTGGCGGCTCGGTGTGTCCGGCGAGTCCGCCTCCCAGATGATCGCGGTGCGGTCGCCGCGCAAATCGAGGTGCCGGTCGAGGCACTGGACGCTGGCGTTCAGGACCCCATCCTCGAACCAGCGGATGCTGACGGGATCAAAGCTCCAATTGCCGCCCCGGGTCGGCGGCGTCATCCAGTCGAGCCGCGCCGCCTGATCCCGCCAGAAACCGTCCGGGTCGGCCAGTGATCGGGCATGCATCGCTTCATAGGTTGCAAGGTCGCAAGCCGTGCCGAATTTGGCGCTGTCGGGTACTGCAATGATGCGCTCATCGGACATATTCAGCTGCTCTTTCATCCAAAACCCCCCGCTTTGGCGACCATGCTGGGCAGCGGCCGGCCCAGCACTGTTTCAAACCAGCGATTAACGCCAATCGTCCGGTCCAGATCGACCCCTGTCGAAACGCCCGACCGGTCCAACATGAACAGCAAATCCTCGGTCGCAATATTGCCGGTGGCCTTGGGGGCGAACGGGCAGCCGCCCAGCCCGCCAAGCGAGGAGTCGAGCACCCGCACACCTGCCGCATAGGCCGCCCAGGCGTTGGCGATCCCGGTATTGCGGGTGTTATGGAAGTGGGCGCGCAGCGGGATCGCGTCACCGATGGCGGTCCTGACCGCACGGACCAGGGCGGAGACCTGGGCGGGTACCCCCACGCCAATCGTGTCAGCCAGGGTAATCTCTTGCGCCCCGGCCTCGGCCATTTTCTCGGCGATCATCACGACGCGCTCCATCGGTACGGCGCCTTCAAACGGACAGCCAAATGCCGCCGAGATCGTCAGCTGCGCGATCAGCCCTTCACTTTTGGCCAGGCGCAGCATTTCACTATTTTCACGGATGCCGTCGGATATGGTCTGGCCCTGGTTGCGCATTCCGAATGTGTCCGATGCAACGATCACGCAGCCCGCCTCGTCAACGCCGCGGCGACTGCCAGTCCGGCTTTCGATGGCGCGCAGCACGCCGCGCTTGTTGAGGCATAGGCCAATGTAGCTCACGTCGTGCCGGTCGGGCAGGCCTGCGATCACGGCTTCGGCGTCGGCCATTTGCGGCACCCGGACCGGGTTGACGAAACTCGCCACTTCGATGCGCCGGACCCCGGCGTCGATCATCCGCGAAATCAGCGCGAGCTTGTGCGCGGTCGAAACCACATCGGACTCATTCTGGAGGCCGTCCCGTGGGCCAACTTCGACGATCATCACTTCTGTCACTGTCGGCCCTCCGCAATAGTCCCTACAGATCATCCGCTGCGCTGGTCTAGTCAACGCAGATGTGAACCGGCCTGTCCTGTTGTGAGGTGGTGATGACTGAGTTGAAGGGCAAGCTGCCTGGTAATCCGGAGCGTGATGCGGCCATTCCGCCAGATGTGCTTGATGCGGTTAAAACACTGGTGCGCTGGGCCGGTGATGATCCAACGCGCGAGGGCCTGATCGACACGCCGGGCCGTGTGGCCCGCGCCTACCGCGAGTATTTTCGTGGCTATGGCGAAGATCCGGGTCTGCACCTGTCGCGCACCTTCGCCGAGGTTGGCGGCTATGAGGATATCGTGTTGCTGCGGGACATTCCCTTTCAGTCACATTGCGAGCACCACATGGCCCCGATCACCGGCAAGGCGCACATTGCCTATCTGCCGCAAGACTGGGTCGTCGGCATCTCCAAGCTGGTGCGCGTCCTCAACGGCTATGCGCGCCGCCTGCAGGTCCAGGAGCGGCTGACCGCCGAGGTAGCGGACTGTATCTGGAATGGCTTGAAGCCGCGGGGCGTCGCCGTGGTGATCGAGGCAACGCATGGCTGCATGAGCGCCCGCGGTGTCAACACCACCGGGGCGGTGATGACGACGAGCCGGATGATGGGCATCTTTCGCGACGATCAGCGCAGCCGTCAGGAAGTCCTGAAGCTGATGGGGCTGGTTTAACCCAGCCCCCGACAGCCTATTTCCGCGGACCGCGCTTGGTGCCGAGGCCGATCTTCTTGGCAAGCATCCGGCGCTGTGCGGCATAGTTTGGCGAAACCATCGGATAGTCCGCCGCAAGGCCCCATTTCGTGCGGTACTGGTCAGGCGTCATCTTGTAGTGCGTCATCAGGTGACGCTTCAGCATCTTCAATTTTTTCCCGTCCTCAAGGCAGACAATATAGTCCGGCTTGATCGAGGTGCGGATTGATACAGCCGGTTCCTGCTTTGGCACTTCGACGACAGGCGCAGTTCCGAGTCCAGCCAAAGTGTTGAACACATGGCCAATCAGGTTCGGCAAATCCGAAACGGCGACTGTATTGTTGGCGACATGCGACGACACGATTTCGGTCGTGAGGGTCAGCAATTCATTGTGCATGGATGCGCGATCATTCATTGTTTTTATCCCGATTAGTGTCTTGGTCCCGATGCGGACCTGTCTGCGCATATGTCCCGATGCAACGGCGAACGCAAGTCAGGCGAGAAGTATGTACAATTTTTTTTAGCGTGCGAGGACCCGGCGTAGCGTAATTGCATCAAATCTTTGGGATTCCGGTCCGCCATAATAGTCTCGGCGACGACCGGTTTCGCAAAAGCCCGCCGCGAGGTAGAGCCGGTGTGCTGCCGTGTTGCCGTCCCTGACTTCCAAAAACATCGTTCGGGCGCCGCGTGCGCTCGCCTGTACCATGGCCTTGTCGAGCAATTGTCGGCCGAGGCCAGCGGTTCGGCCCTCCGGCGCGACCGCCACCAGCATCAATTCGGCTTCGTCAAGAATGCGGCGGACAAGGGCAAAGCCTGCAACGTCCTCTGGCCCGCCAGCAACCTGAACCCAGGTGTCCGGGATCGCGAGCGCCCCGATCAACTGGCTACCTGACCAGGCTTCACCGAAGCGCGGGTCGAAGGCGCGCGCCATCAGCGCGACGACGCCGGGGAGGTCGTGTGGTGCTGCGATGGTGATCCGGGCCGCAGCCGTCGGGATCATGCCGGCAACCGGGCGTCGGGTGCGCGGATATACAGGGGCGTCGCCGGGCGCGCGTGCTCGCGGGTCAGGAACCGCGCATCGGACGCGCGCGGCAGAGCAGGTGCGGCGAACACCAGATCGGCGGCAAGGGTCATCAGCAGTGGCGCGCCCGTCCCCGCGACTGCGGCCGATGTTGCGGCCTGGCGCGCCGCCACCGCCGGGTCGAGCGCCTGAATTTCGGTGGCGGGCCCACCACGCCTGAACGCCTGGGCATAGACCTGCCCCCGCGCCGCATCGAGTGCGACGTACAGGCTGGGCAAGTCGGGATTCTGCGAAAATGCACCAGCCGCGACCAGTTCGGTCGAGGCGACACCGCCAATCGGCACATTCCAGGCAAACGCCAGCGCCTTGGCGGCCGCAATTCCGACCCGGAGCCCTGTGAAACTGCCGGGCCCGACATCGACAAGAATGGCAGTGACGGGTCGGCCACCCGCTTCGGCCAGCACCGTCTCGATCATCGGGATCAGCCGCTCGGCATGGCCCCGGCCAATCTCCTCATGACGCTCGGCAACGACACGTTCGCCGTCAATCAGGGCGACCGAGCAGGCCATCAGCGCAGTCTCGATCACCAACTGCATCAGAGGATCTGACAAGCCTCCTCAAAGGCGAGCCTTGGGCTGCGCGCGAACAGGTTTTCGTCGGTCCCGTGGCCCAGGACGCAGATGAAGTTGCTCTCGACCCTGGTGCCGGCGAAAAATGCCGCGTCGACGCCGGTTTTGTTGAAGCCGGACATCGGGCCGCAGTTCAGCCCCATCGCCCTTGCCGCAAGCATCAAATAGGCACCTTGCAACGAGGAATTGCGGAACGCTGTCTCGCGGGCCAGTGCGGCATTGGCGGCAAACATTTCGCCCATGGCGGGGTCATGCGGAAACAGCCGGTCCATCCTAGTGTGGAAGTCCAGATCCATCCCGATGATCACCGCAACAGGAGCCGCGCGGATTTTCACGGCATTGGCCGTCATCGCAAAGCCCGCCAGCGTCTCGCGCGCCGCCACGCTGGTGCAAAACACAAAGCGGGCCGGCGAGCCATTGGCCGATGTTGATCCCATCCGGGCCAGATCGTAGATCGCCCTGAGTTCGGCCTCCGGGACCGCAGTATCGGACCAGCCATTGTGAGTCCGTGCCTTGCGAAAGATCAGGTCGAGCCCGGCGTCGGACAATGTCGTGTGGGTCAAGCTATTATCCCTCAAATCGCCCGGACCTCAATGACCTCGGGCACATAATGTTTCAGCAGGTTCTCGATGCCGTTCTTCAGCGTGGCGGTTGACGAGGGGCAGCCGGAGCAGGCTCCGTGCATTTTCAGGAACACCACGCCCTTGTCAAAGCCGCGGTAGACGATATCGCCACCATCTTCGGCGACAGCAGGCCGGACGCGCGTGTCGATCAACTCGCGGATTTGCGTGACGATATCGGCGTCTGCGGGATCATCGCTCAGCGCCTCCTCGGCGGCGTCGGCGGTCATCAGCGGCGCGCCGCTGGCGAAATGGTCGGCGAGCACGCCGAGGATCTGCGGCTTCAGGGCGGTCCACTCAGCCGAACCTTCGGCCTTGGTCACCGAGACGAAATCACGCCCGACAAACACGCCTTCCACGTCGCCGAGACCGAACAGCGCTGTGGCCAATGGCGAGGCTTCGGCTGCTTCGGGACTGGCAAAGTCGATCCCGCCGGCTTCGCTGACCGCGCGACCCGGCAGGAACTTCAGGGTCGCCGGATTGGGCGTGCGTTCGGTCTCGATATACATGGGACAATCCTTTGCGCTCCGCGGCATGTGGCGCGCCGCACCACGAGAATCAAGCGACGCGGTCGATTCCCGGCTCGCCGAGGCCGCCGGGGACGATGATGAGGGGGCAGGGCAAGGCGCCCGCACCGTCGCCAGTGAAATGGCTAACCAACGGGCCGGGGCCACCTTTCGCGGCTGCACCAAGGACAAGGGCGCTGACTTCGCCTTCGTCGCCGATCGCGGCGAGCACTTCGTCGGTTGCCCGTCCGCGCCGGACCGCAACGCTGGGCGTCAGCCCATAGGTCGCGGTGACTTCGGCAGCGACTCCGGCCAACACCGCCTCGGCTTCGGCGCGGGTCTCGGCCTCGATTGCCGATTGGACCGCGCCCCATTGGACGAAGTCACTTGGTGGCAGGACGGTCAGCAGGGCCAACCGTCCACCGGTTTGCCGGGCCCGTCGGGCCGCATAGCGCAGCGCCAGCCGGCTTTCCGGCGTGGTATCGACGACGACCAGATAATTTCGCCGGGTTTCGCCGCTCATCGCTGTGCCCCTGCGGCTGCCGACAATACCGCCAGCTTGTTGCGTGCCAATAGCAGGTAATAGCCTTGTTCGGTCAAATCGGCGCGTCCGACCATGGCCGGGTGCAGGGCCGTCGCACGGTCCAGCGCATCGGTGGTCTCGTTCCAGGCCAGACCGAGCTGCCGGGCCTGAACCAGCGCCGCCTGATCATCCTTCAGCGCCCGAAGCAGCAACAGCGCGGCATAGGTGCTGCCGCGCACCCGGTAGAATTCTTCATCGGCAGCGGCATCCTGCTGGCCGGGGCGTTCGGAAATGGCCCGCTCCACGCCGCCGGCAACCAGGTCCAGCCGCGCTGCCAAAGCAGCAAGCACCCTTGAGGCCCGCTCCGGGCTGCGGTCGACGGTGGCGTCCCCGGCCGCGAGGCGCCGATTGTAGCGAACCAGCGCGTCCACGGCATCCCGGTACTCGCCTTCAGCTGAGCCGCCGAGGAATGGCCAGCTCGCATGGACCCACCAACGCGCCGACGGAACCGCAAGACTGGCCGCTGCGGTGCGAACATCATCATCATCGCTGAGCGCCGCCACCGTTGCAGCCACCGTCCCGCGGAGGCCGTCCTGATAGGCTGGTTTGTTATCAAGCCAGGCGGTGCGCGACAGGAGGCTGTCGTTCGGGGTCCACAAATCGTCGTCAACCTCACGAGCGATCAATCGCGCCGCCATCGCCGCTGTCACCGACCCTCCGGCCGGAAGTTGCGCCGGTGTTGGGCGCAGCGCCAGATCAGGGTTGATGTCAGCCGCGAGCCAGCCGCCCACCGCATAATAGAGCAGCAGGATCGCAACCGAGCCGCTGCCGATCAATGACCAGCGGCTGGCGCGAACCCGCGCGAGCCGAGCGTAGATTGGGTCAAGCCAAGCCATCCCGGCGACCTTAGTCGTCGTGGCGGCTGGCGGGAAGCGTTACTGCCGCCTCGGGGCCGGGACGTTGATGCGCTGCCGCTGACCCGATGTGCCGGGGAAGCCGGTGAACATCGCCGAGACCAGATTGGGCACCAGCCGGGTCAGGTCGTTCGACGGGGTCCGCGCCTCGGCACGGCCCTCAAACACGCTCTGCCCGTCGGACGTCTTCATCATCCGCATGTCGAGGAAACTGTCATAGACCGTATAGCTGTTGACCTGCGCCCCGCCCCATGGCCCGGCCCAGAACGGGTCGTACCAGCCATAGCCGAACGGCCGGACATAGCGGCCATTCAGCCGGTAAAAATAGGGCAAACCGCTGCCAAAGCCAAAGCCGTCGTACCCGGCGTAGCCCGGCGTTGTCTCGACCTTCTCGCGGCCCTTATCAACACCATAGTCGAGGCTGACCACCAGCGTTGCGCTCTGCGGGTCGGCGGCGGCGCGGTAACCGAGCGCGGTCAGCCGCTGCGCAACTGCCGATGCATAGCTTGCAAACTCGAGCCCGCCCTGCGTTTTGCCACCCGGCTGGAGATAGAAGGTCTGGCCGTCGGCTGCGGGAAGCGCCTGGAACCGTTTTACATCGGCATTGAACCCGGTCGCGCACGCAGCAAGCAGGGTGAGGACCATCAGCGGGAGCAGGCGGAACGACAGACCCATGGAATACCAACCTTTTGCCAGATACAGCACGGCAACCCTGCCATAGAAACCAGCGTCTGAACATGCCGTGAATGGTCGGGTCTCTGCGCGCGGCGCGAGGGGTGGATCACCGGTGCCCGGTGGGCCTGCCGACCGTGATACGCGGGCGGCTCGAATGATGCCCTCC
>JAYVLC010000028.1:0-2345 GCA_043759675.1 Sphingosinicellaceae bacterium | reverse complement strand
GCTGGTTCTGACCTTCCGCGATTCCTCAAACCTTGCGGCTGCCTATGGCATCGCCGTGTCGGGGGCGATGCTCATCGACACCTGCCTGCTGGCGGTCGTGTTGTTCAATCTTTGGAAATGGAACCGGGCGGTAGCCGGGGTGCTGCTGTGCATGTTCTTCGCGATCGACCTGGCCTATTTCGGTGCCAATCTGACCAAAGTTCCTGCCGGCGGATGGTTTCCTCTGCTGGTTGGCGTCATCGTTTTCACCTTCCTGACGACCTGGTCGAAAGGCCGGATGCTGATGATGCAGCGGCTGCGGGAGGCCGCAATGCCGATCGAGATTTTCATCAAGTCCTCGGCCTCGACCACCCGGGTCGCGGGCACAGCGGTATTCATGACGTCCACCGGCGATGGCGTGCCGCATGCGTTGCTGCACAATCTCAAGCACAACAAAGTGCTGCATCAGCGAATTATTGTGCTGACCGTTGTGATCGACGAAGTCCCCTATGTTGACGAGGAGGACCGGGTCGAACTGATCGAGCTGGGCGGCGGTTTCTGGCGGATGATCATCCGCTATGGCTTCATGATGGAAACCGACATCCCGGCCGTGCTGAAGTCGATTGAAAACTGCGGGCCGAAGTTCAAGATGATGGACACCAGCTTCTTCCTAGCCCGGCAAACGCTGATTGCGAGCGACCGACCTGGCATGGCGATCTGGCGTGAAAAGCTGTTCTCGTGGATGTTGCGCAACGCTGAATCGGCGATGGAGTTTTTCAAATTGCCAACCAACCGGGTCGTCGAGCTTGGCAGTCAGGTCGAGATTTAGGTCGCAATCCTTGACTCAAGCGGGCGTCGGCGCTACCCGCCACCGGCTTTTCCCAGAGAAGCGTGTGTTTAATCCACGTCCACGGACGTTCGCCGGTCAGCGCAGGTGCGCCCACCGGCGTATTTGGCGTTGAAGGTAAAACGGGCCTGATGTTCGAGACTCTATCCGAGCGCCTTGGCGGTGTGTTCGACAAGCTCCGGGGGCGCGGCGCGCTCACCGAGCTCGACGTGCGCGCCGCGATGCGCGAGGTGCGTGTCGCACTGCTGGAAGCCGATGTCGCGCTGTCAGTCGTCAAAGAGTTTGTTGACCAGGCCACCGAGCGCGCGATCGGCGCCGAAGTTACCCGTTCGGTCACACCGGGCCAGCAGGTCGTCAAGATCGTTAACGACGCCCTGGTTGAAATGCTCGGCGGTGATGCCGAGGGGCTAAGCCTTGAGGTCACCCCGCCGGCCGTTGTGATGATGGTCGGCCTTCAGGGCTCGGGCAAAACCACGACGACGGCGAAGATCGCCAAACGCCTGACCGACCGCGACCGCAAGAAAGTGCTGATGGCGTCGCTCGACGTCAATCGCCCGGCCGCGCAGGAGCAGCTCCGCATCCTCGGCGAGCAGGTCAGCGTTGCGACGCTGCCAATCATCGCCGGACAGCAACCGGTCGAAATCGCCAGGCGCGCCTTGCAGGCCGCAAAGCTTCAGGGCTTTGATGTGCTGATGCTCGATACAGCGGGCCGGTTGCACGTCGATGCGGCCCTGATGGCAGAAATGCAGGCGGTGGCCAGTGCGTCATCGCCGGCTGAAATTCTGCTCGTGGTTGACGCGCTGACCGGTCAGGACGCCGTGAACGTCGCCAAATCCTTTGCTGGACAGGTCAATCTGTCCGGCGTCGTGCTGACCCGGATGGACGGCGATGCGCGCGGCGGTGCTGCGCTGTCGATGCGCGCAGTCACCCAAAAGCCGATCAAGTTCGTCGGCACCGGCGAGAAGCTCGACGCGCTCGATGCGTTTGATCCGGCCCGGGTCGCCGGGCGCATCCTCGGTATGGGCGACGTCGTCGGCCTGGTCGAGCGCGCTGCCGAATCGATCGATCAGGCAGAGGCTGAAAAGCTCGCTGCCAAGATGGCGAAGGGCCAGTTCGACATGAATGACCTCAGGGCCCAGCTGGCGCAGATGAAGCGCATGGGCGGCATGGGCGCGCTGATGGGCATGATGCCGGGCATGGGCAAGATGCAGGCCCAGGCGACGGCTGCCGGGGTCAATGACAAGACACTCGGGCGGATGGAGGCAGTCATATTGTCGATGACTCTGAAAGAACGCACCAAGCCTGAACTGCTCAACGCCAAACGCAAGATCCGCATCGCCAACGGGGCCGGCACGACGGTGCAGGAGGTCAACAAACTCCTGAAAATGCACCTCGAAATGGCCAATGCCATGAAGAAGCTCAGGAAGATGGGCGGGCTGAAGGCGATGATGGGCATGATGGGGAAAATGCCCGGTGGCCTGGGTGGTATGCTTGGCGGCGCAGGCGGCGGGATGCCGCA
>JAYVLC010000027.1:0-6724 GCA_043759675.1 Sphingosinicellaceae bacterium | reverse complement strand
ACTACCCGAACAAGGTATCGACCGACATGCCCGACTTTTTCCCGTGGTGGGAGGATCCGCACTATACATAGAGTGCGGCACCGCCCGTCAGGTGGCCGCCGCCGCTGCCTCGCGGGCTTGGGCCCGACCGAGCCAGGCTTTCAGCGTGGTGCAATCATCGGGGATGGGAATGCCGATGAAGGTCGCGAATTCAACCGAGGTTTGCAGCAGGATATCAGCGATGCTGAAGTCGCCAGCGAGCCAGCCATCGCCCATCTGGCCATCAAACCAGCGCATCACGTCAGTGGAGCGCGCCCGGTTCGACTCGCCAAATTCGGTGAACTGGGTGAGCAGCTTTGACGTCAACGGATGCGCATGGAGCCAGAACAATCCCAGCGGCGTCATCAGCATCAGCTCGACCCGGCGGCTCCAGATTTCGATATGCGCGACCTCCAGGGGCGTCCGTCCAAACAGCGGGCGCTCGGGGTAGAGCGCCTCCAGATAGCGGCAGATCGCGACACTTTCGCTCAGCAATGTGCCATCGTCGAGTTCGAGCGCCGGAATCTTGCCCAGCGGGTGCTTGGCGACGAACGCTTCCGCCTTATGCTCTCGCTTGAACAGGGTGAAGGCTGTGGTGGGGAACTCGATCCCCTTCTCTTTCAGAAACAGATCGACACGCCGCGGGTTTGGCGCGCTCTTTTCGCGGGAGGTGTAGAACATCATAAGCTGAGCTCCGTTTTCTGGGCGACTTTCGTGCGGGCGAAGGCGGGCCGTGCTTTGCAGCGAGCCCAGTAGGCGGTGATCTCGGGCGAAAAGCCAGCATCCAGTTTCAGGCTGCTGGCCAGCAGCAGCGCATAGCCAACCGAGATGTCGGCGGCGGTGAACCGGTCTGCCACCAACCACTCACGGCCATCGGCGAGGGCCCTGCCGACCCCTTCGGCAAGGCGAACGTCAAACCAGCGGGCATAGTCGGCGGCGGCCTGGGGCAGGCGTCGCTCCTCCCGCTCAAGGCGGCTGTAGCGCAGCGCGATCGTTTGCGGAAAGGTCAGCGTTGCCTCGCCGTGATGCAACCAGTTCAACCACGCCCCATAATCCGGGTCGCCGGGTTCAATCGACAGGGCTGTCGGGCCGCTGCGTGTCGCCAGGTATTGCGTGATCGCCGACGATTCGGTCATCCGGGTCGCGCCATCGACCAGCAGCGGGATCGTTCCCAGCGGATTCTCCGCCAGATAGTCCGGCTGCTGCCAGCGGGGCGGGAACGGGAGCAGTTTCAGCTCGTAGGGCAGCCCCAGTTCCTCAAGCGCCCACAGGCAGCGAAAGGACCGCGCATCCGCACAATGGTATAAAATCAACATGGCCCCATTGTCGGCGCATATCGCTGCCCCGTCATCCTGACGAAAGTCAGGACCTGTCGCAATTGACGTTCCTCCCACCCCAACCCGTCATCCTGACGAACGTCAGGACCTCCCGCAACTGTGCAGCGACCTCACGGGATCCTGACTTTCGTCAGGATGACGGTGCGCTGGAAAGCAGAATTGCCGCCAATTTGCCGTCGGCATAGGCCTGCGTTCCCGTGGTGATCACCGCGTCGTCGGGAAGGATATCGGTGATCTCCAGATCCGCTAGCCGCTCAAGTTCGGCGTACAGTGGCCCAAAATCGGTTTCGACCGTCTGGCGCAGCAGATCGTCAAAGCTGTCGATCACGAAATATGCCTGTTGATAGTCGTCGATCCGGTATTTGGTGCGCATGACCCGCAGCAGGTCAAAACCCAGCCGGTTCGGTGACGGGTCATCGAGCGCAAACTTGCTCTCGCCAAAACTCGACACAATGCCCGATCCGTACAGCCGCAGCCCGTCCCCCTCGCGGATCAAGCCAAACTCCACTGTATACCAATACAGCCGCGCCAGTTTGTGGATCGCCCCGAATTGCATCGAACGGCGCCCGCCCTCGCCGTAGGCCTGCATGTAATCGGCAAACACCGGATGCGCGAGCAGCGGCACATGGCCGAACACATCATGGAAAATGTCGGGTTCCTCGAGGTAATCAAGCTGCGACGCGTCCCGGATGAAGCGCCCGGCCACGAACCGCCGGTTGGCGAGATGCTCAAAGAATATCTCGTCGGGCACCAAGCCAGGCACCGCAACCACGGTCCAGCCGGTCGCCTTCATCAGCCGCTCGTTCAGCTCGGCAAAGTCCGGGATACCGGGTTTGGACAGCCTGAGCACATCCAGCCCATCGAGGAACGGCTGCGCCACCCGTCCGGGTAGCAGCGCCGCCTGCCGCGCGAACAGCGTGTCCCAAACGCCGTGTTCTGCGGCGGTATACCGGCCCCAATCCTGCGGGATCGTCCAGTCGGCACTTGGTGGCGAAATCTCCATGCCCCTGTTATAACCCACGGGGCGACTTCGCCGCCAGAGCGCGCCATTGATCATCTGCAAACCATCAGGAGATCGACATGATTGGCGTCATTGCAACATTGAAGTGTCAGCCCGGCAAGGGCAGCGAACTCGAAGCCGCCTTTGGCCCGCTGGCGGCGCAGGTCCGGGCGAACGAGCCGGGCAACATGTTTTACACGCTCTGCAAAAGCCGGACCGAGGCGGACACGTATAAGGTGCTGGAACTCTACGCATCCGAGGAAGCCCTCAAAGCCCACGGCACCAGCGACCACTTCCGCGCCGCAGGACCGAGTTTGGGGGCGGTGCTCGCCGGTCGGCCAGAGGTTGAATATCTGGATGCGTTTTAGGGGAATTCGGTGTGGGCGATCGAGTGACTATCTTGCTGTCTAACCAGGTCCACTAAGCCAGCAAGCCGAGAAGTCTGACCACGCCCCTCAATTCGGCAAATCATACGCCTATCGAAATCGCTGCCGATGTGGTTTGTGGCAGGCATGAATACCACGCGTCCAAAGATCCCAAGAACAGTCTGGGTTCTCGGCCTGGTTAGCATGTTTATGGATATTTCCTCGGAGATCATCCACGCGCTTCTACCACTTTTCATGACGGGTACGCTGGGACTAAGCGTGGTCGTCGTCGGCCTCGTTGACGGGATCGCCGAGGCGACCGCCAGTATCACAAAGGTATTTTCCGGTTACGTTTCAGACCGGATTGGCAAGCGAAAGCCTCTGATTCTCATTGGGTATGGCCTCGGAGCGATCTCGAAACCGCTGTTCGCGGTCGCTACTGGGGCGCTTCCTATCTTGGGTGCACGCTTTGCCGACCGAATCGGGAAAGGCATACGGGGCGCACCACGCGATGCAATGGTGGCCGACGTCTCACCTCCAGAGATTCGCGGCCGCGCGTTCGGATTGCGGCAGTCACTTGATTCGATTGGGGCTTTCGTCGGCCCGCTCATTGCCATCGGCCTTATGTATGCACTCGCCAACGACATGCGGCTGGTATTCTGGATCGCCGCAATCCCCGCGCTCTTCGCGGTCGTGCTGGTAGCTGCCGGTGTGGAAGACCAACCGTCCAAAGCGGTTGCTGTGCGACCTCCCATCCGTCTCGCAGACCTCCGGCAGCTCGGGCAGGACTTCTGGATCGTCGTACTCATTGGCATGCTGTTCAGTCTAGCCCGCATCAGCGAGGCCTTCCTGATATTGCGGGCGAGCGACGTAGGCTTGTCGCTCGCCTTGGCTCCGCTCGTGCTCGTCTTGATGAATATCGTTTACTCGGTCGGTGCCTATCCCGCCGGCTTGTTGTCAGATCGCGTTGCTCCCAAGCGGTTGCTGCTCGTCGGCATCATTGCCCTCGTCGTCAGCCATACGGTCCTTGGTTTTGGCGGTGGCCTCGTGAGTGTGTTCGTCGGCATCGCTCTTTGGGGTGTTCATATGGCACTGACGCAAGGGATTCTCGCCCGCATGGTCGCGGATTGCGCCCCTCCCCAACTCGTCGCCTCAGCTTTCGGGCTTTTCAGTCTCGTAACCGGCATCGGACTATTTGTTGCAAGCGTGATCGGGGGGCTGCTCTGGGATGCCCTGGGGTCGCAATCTACTTTTATACTGGCGGCAGGTTTTGCAGCCGCGTCTGCAGTTACACTCGTGGCATCCGACCCAAAGCCTCCTCCGCTCAACCGGTGAAGGGTCCTCCCACGCCGCCGTCCCCGCTCCGGAAATCGGTGGCGATGTCGACAGCACCGGTTGCGGGTATCCTGCGTGGTTCGACTTCGCTCAGGAGGAGCGGGGGCGGTGGAATTCAGCCTGACCGACCGCCGTCAGAAATCCGCCGCAACACCGCAATCGTCTTCTCCACCTCCGCCGCCGTGTTGTAATGACATGGCCCAAGCCGGACGAGGCCTCCGGGGAGGTTCAGGCGGTCGATGACTTCTTTGGCGTAGAAGCTACCGGACCAGACGAAGATATTTTCTGCCGCCAGGGCCTGCGCGATGCTGTCGGAGGCGTGGCCGTCGATGGTTACCGCGAAGGTCGGCACCCGGCCTGCCATCGTGGGCAATCCGTGCAGCTTCAGTCCGCGCACCGTCTGTAGGCCCGCCAGCATTTGCGCGCCCAGTCCGGCCTCGTAATCCGCCACCAGCGCCATCCCGGCCCTGAGCGCCTCGCGCCGTCCGCCGTTGGCCCCGGCCATCGTCTCGCCGATCCAGGCGATATGCTCGACCGCGCCCAGCGTCCCGGCCTGCGCCTCATAGGATGGCGTCCCGGTTTCCAGTTTCGCCGCCGCCGGAGTGTCGGTCGCGGGCCGGACCTTGTAGACATCAAGTTCGGCGAGCAAATCTTCCCGCCCCCACAGCACACCCTGATGCGGGCCGAAGAATTTATAGGGGGAGGCGACGACGATATCGGCCCCGATGGCCGCCACATCAATCGGCAGGTGCGGCATCGCCTGCACGGCATCGACATGCACCAGCGCCGAGGAATGCGCCCGCACGATCCGGGTGATTTCGGCTACGTCATTGACCGTGCCAAGCGCGTTGCTGGCATAATTTACCGCCACCAACTTCGTGCGGGCGTTCAGCAGGCCCGGCAGGGTGTCGAGCCGATATCCCCAGCTGGTCAGGTCAAAATCCAGCCAGCGGACCGTCAGGTCAAGGTCGCGGGCGATGTGCAGCCACGGCGCGACATTGGCGTCATGGTCCATCCGGGTCAGCACGATCTCGTCGCCAGCCTTCCATGTCCGGGCCAGCGCCCGCGAGCAGGCAAAGACCAGGCTGGTCATATTGGCCCCGAACGCCACCTCGCTGCGCTTGCCGCCGAACAGATCAGCAACGGCTTCGTGCGCCGCCTCGCAGACGGTTTCGGTTTCACGGGAGGTGCGGAAATAGCCGCCGTCATTGGCGGCGCCGTGCTCCATATAGTCGACCATCCGCGCCACCGCGCGACGGCAGACCTGCGTTCCGCCCGGTGCGTCGAGATAGATGCGCGCCTGTCCGCCATCCGTCAGGGAAAGCGCCCGGAATTCGGTACGGACGGCGTCGATGTCATAGGCCATGGCGATCCTTGAAATGTCGTTTGGGGGCCGACCGATCGCAGCCTCCCGGTTTGCACCATGCCCGGGACATCGCGCCGACCTTACTGGCGCAGATAGCGGATCTGCGAACCATCTTTCTGCTTGGCGAGCAGTCCAGCCCAAGCCGGTGTCTGGTCGTACCACATGTCCCAATCGACATCGCCGCCCAGCACGAACTTTTGTGCGGCCACGGGTTTTCCGGGGACGGTTGGAACGGATTCCACACCCGATTTGGTGACCGTCGGGCGGGTCAGCTTGCCATCCTGCGGATTGATCCACGGCCCGTCGAGTTGCCGACGGTTCCAGTGCGTCGCTGGCAGCGCGTTTGCCGGTGCGAGGTAGCGCGGCGTCGCAGAGCCTTCGACCACAAATCCACTGGCGTCACGCCGCCCCTTGACGGTGTATTTGGTGCCGTTGTCGTTGGTCGTGCTGTCGAGCGATACCACTTGATCGCCGACCCACCGTTCAGTGACGCGAAGATTGTATCGATAGACAGTTACGAAGGCGATCTTCACCGCCATCTGCGCCACAACATTGATTGTGAGCCCATTGGCTGATCGCTCAAACGTCAGCACCTGGGTGCCGATCTTGCGGCCGTTCCGGAAGATATCGAAGCCCAGGCGATTGCCGGGCGGCACGGGAAGCGCCGCTCGCCCGGGCGAGGGGATCGCTGCCAGCATGATACCACCGAGCAACATGTCACGCCTGTCGATCACACTCATCCCCTCAGCACGTACAATCCGACATCAATCGTGCCGGTCTGGAAACCCGCTTCGCAATAGCTGAGATAATATACCCACATCCGGTGGAATTTGTCATCAAATCCCATCGCCTCAATCTCTGGACGAGCCGCGATAAAGCGACGGCGCCATGTTGCGAGCGTGGCGGCATAGCCATCCCGAAAGGTTTCCACAGACGCAAGCGACAGGCCGACCCGTTCGGCCTGTTCTGCGATGATCGTCGGCGATGGCAGCATCCCGCCGGGGAAGACATAATGCTGGATGAAATCCGATCCGTTGCGATAGGGTTCGAACCGGTCCTCCCGGATGGTAATGACCTGAAGAACCGCAGTGCCGCCGGTGCGCAGCCGGTCACGCAGCTTGTCGAAATACACCGGCCAATATTGCTCGCCGACCGCCTCGAGCATCTCGATGGAAACGATGCGGTCGAACTGCTCGCTGGTGTCGCGGTAATCCTGCAACCGCAGCTCAACACGGTCTGACAGGCCCGCCTGCGCAATCGACTGGTCCGCAAAGGCCAATTGCTCCTGCGATAGCGTCAGGCC
>JAYVLC010000026.1:0-11732 GCA_043759675.1 Sphingosinicellaceae bacterium | reverse complement strand
CTAGTGTCAGCGACGTTTTGCGCTGGCAGCGCCCACGACGCCAATCTGCGGCATCGCAACCGCAAAAAATCGGCCGCGCGGGCGAAAAAATGGTGCTGCCGGGGAGGATTGAACTCCCGACCTCAGCCTTACCAAGGATGCGCTCTACCACTGAGCTACGGCAGCATGTCGACGAGGTCGCGGCGCTATGCCCGCCGGGTGCTTGGCTTGTCAAGCGATGCGGGCAGGCTATTCTGGCAACATGGTCAAAGCCGCCGATCCCGACAAAGCCGAACGCCTTGCTGCTGCGCTGCGGGCCAACCTCCAGCGTCGCAAGGCACGCGACCGGGCGCAGGACGAAGCGGGGCCCGCCGCTAGCCCCCGGCCGCGAGCGCCGCCTCAACTGCCCCGGTAACCGCAGCATCCTGCGGTGTGATCTTGGTCCCGAATGCCGCGATCAACTTGCCATCCCGGCCAACCAGATATTTGTGGAAATTCCACTTTGGGGTCTTGTCGGGCCCGAGCACCGTCGCCGCCCATTTGTAAAAAGGTGCGGCATCGTCACCTTTCACATGCTGCTTCTCGCTCAGCGGAAAGCGAATGCCGAACTTGGACTCGCAGAATTCCTTGATCTCGCCGTTCGACTTATATTCTTGGCCAAGGAAATCACCCGACGGCACCCCGATCAGCACGAAGCCCTTGTCCTTATACTGGGCATAGAGCTTCTGAAGCCCTTCATACTGCGGCGTATATCCGCAGAAGGACGCGGTGTTCACCACCAGCAGCACCTTCCCCTTATACTGCGCAAAGGGCATCGGCTTGCCGTCGATTGTCGTCATCGCAATGTCATAGGCGCTGTCGATTGGCGCCACCGGGGCAGCAGCGAGCAGCGCCAAGGCTGCGGCCAGAATTGGCAAATAGCGCGTCAGCATCGAAAAACCCTCCCGAAATTGAAGCCTGACACTAAGCCGTTTGGCACGACCCTGCAAACGGCAGGCCCCGGGAAGCTTCTCCGCAGCGCTACGTCGATCCGACATGGGCATCGAGTGATCGAAGCATGTCGACCCACCACATGCCCATGCCGCGAAGGAACGCCCGCTCGTCCTGCCCATGCCGGGTCGGGTGATCAAATCGCAGGCCGCTCCAGCCACGGTGGATGACGGTGACCAGGGTGCCCGCGCCATTTGGGGTGAAGGAGACGTCAACCTCGGTGCTCTCGTTCGCGGCAAAATTGATGTTGCGCCATTCGAAAAGCACACGGCTTGGGGGCTCCCAAATCTTGATCAGCCCGATTTCCACCACCGTTTCGCGACCTCCGGAGGCAAAGGACTCAAAGACCCGGCCGCCCAATCTCGGCTCGAGGGCAATAAGCCCCTGATCACCCGGCGCGTTGCGGAATCGGGGCCCGCGTCGCCACCAGCTGTCGATCTGGCCGGTGAACGCACTGAACGCCCGCGCCGGGTCAGCGCTGACGGTAATCGCAACCTTGGCCTGGTCCCCTGCCACACTCATGGTGCGTCACCACCGACATGGTCGGCAAACGCCTCGAGCTGCGCCGCCCAGAAGGATTCGACCTCCCCAAGCCAGTCCCGGAGCGTCGCGAAGGCTTCCGGCCGCAAACGGTACAGCCGGACGCGCGCATCATGGTCGGGATGACTGTCGATGACCAATCCGGCTTGCCGCAAGATGCGCAAATGCCGACTGAGTGCCGCCGGATCAAGCGCCAACGCGCTCGCCAGTTCGCCTGCTCGCAACGGCCGCTGACGCAGCGAGTCAACCACCGCACGCCGCGTCGCATCCGCGAGCGCCGACAGCGTCCGATCAACCGGCTGCATGGCGACCATGGTCAGCCTCGCACACGCTGGGTAAACCACCACAGATGCCCCTCGGGATCGGCGGCCCCATAGCTGCGGTCTACCCAATATCCATCGCCATAATCATGGATTGCCGGTTCATCGACGATGATGGCCCCTGCCGCCCGGGCGGTCGCGCTATGTGCGTCGGCGTCATCAACATAGATTGTCAGAGTCTGGGTGTTGCAGCGGCCGAGCGAGGCCGGGCTCTTCATCTCGATGCCCCATCCCCGTTTGCTGCCATCCCGCTCGCCACCGACCATGATCAGTCCATCGCCGTAGGTCAGCTCGCTATGCTCGATCCGGCCGTTTTCACCCTCCACTTTCAGGCGCAATTCAAAGCCAAAGGCCGCACACAGCCAGTCGATCATCGCTGCGGGATCCTGATAGCAAAGCGCCGACGAAATCCGCGGCCAGCCTTGCGGTGTATCTTTGAGCATTTGCATCGACGACTCCGGCTTTCACATTATGATTTTTCAAATGACCAATATTTGACTAATATGTCAATTAATTTGTGGCCTCCAAACATCCTTGACAAATACCGACCGGTTGGTATGTTTGATCATGCCATCCAGTCAGCCCACCGCGCCCAAGCGCCTATCAGCACGGACCAAGCTGCTGGATGCATCGCTTCGCGTCATCCGGGAGCAGGGGTTCTCCGGAACCTCGGTTGATGATTTGTGCGCAGCGGCGGGCGTGACCAAAGGTGCATTCTTTCACCATTTCCCAAGCAAGGAAGCCCTCGGGGTAGCAGCGGCCGGGCATTGGTCAGACACAACAGGCGCGGTCTTTGTCGGCGCACCTTACCATAGCTTCGCCGACCCGCTGGACCGGGTCCTTGGCTATCTCGACTTCAGGGCCTGGCTGGTCGGCGGAACGACGGCGCAGTTCACCTGCCTTGCCGGGACGATGGCGCAGGAAGTGTTCCAGACCCACCCGGCGATCCGGGACGCCTGCTACGCCAGCATTGCGGGCAATGCCGCAATGCTGGAGGACGATCTGGCAGCAGCACTCGCACAAATCGACGCGCCGCACGGCGTCACCGCGCACAGCCTGGCCATGCACATCCAGTGCGTCTTGCAGGGCGCGTTCGTCATCGCCAAGGCCAAGGATGATCCGATGTTCGCAGTGGAAAGCCTGTTGCACCTTCGGCGCTACTTCACGCTGCTGTTCGGCCGCGACGCAAGCACGCCAGACCCTGCAACCATCGTCGCTCAAAACACCGCCATGCGAGCGCACCTCGAACGCCTGTTCTGGACCGACACCAACCAAGGAGAATGACAATGACCTATGTCGACGGATTCATCGTCCCGGTGAAAGCGGGAAAGCGGGCAGAATATGAAGCCATGGCGAGGTTTGCCGCGCCGATTTTCATTGAGCATGGCGCACTTCAGGTTGCCGAAAATTGGGGCGACGATTTGCCGAAGGGCACCCACACCGATTTTTCGATGGCCGTCAAAGCCGAAGAAGGGGAGACTGTGGTATTTTCATGGATGACCTGGCCATCCCGGGAAGTGCGTGATGCCGGCACTGCCGCCGCGAGGGCCGACCCGCGCCTCAAGGACTTCGTTTTTGCCGCTTCTGTCGATGGCAAGCGCGTGGTCATTGGCGGTTTCACCCCCATCCTCGACATGAAAGCGTAGGACGATGTCCAACAAACACGGCGATTTCATCTGGTATGAACTGCAGACCAGCGACGCCGACGGCGCAGCGGATTTTTATGCCAAAGTGATCGGCTGGACCCCCAAAGCCGCAGGCCAGCCGGGCATGGACTACCGGATCTTTTATGCTGGCGAGGCCGGAATCGGCGGGCTGATCGGCCTGTCCCCGGACATGGTATCCGGCGGCGCAACGCCGGGCTGGCTCGCCTATATTGCGGTTGACGATGTTGACAAATCTGTCGCCCGCATCGCTGCTGCGGGTGGCACAGTGCAACTGCCCGCATTCGATCTGGACGGTGTCGGGCGGATGGCAATGGTCACCGATCCGCAGGGTGTGTCTTTTTATGTCATGCGCGGGTTCTCCGACCTGGCAAGCCATAGTTTTGCCGGCGAAACCCCGATGATCGGCCACTGCGCGTGGAACGATCTCGCAACCACAGATCAGGCCGCCGCCTTGGCCTTCTACACCAGCCAGTTCGGCTGGGTGAAGGATGGCGAAATGAATATGGGACCGTTTGGCACACTGGAGTTCCTGCGCCACGGCAGCCTGATTGGCGCGCTCGTGACCAAGATGCCCGCGCAACCTGATCCTGCCTGGTCCCACTATTTCCGCGTCGCCGACATTGAAATTGCAATCGCCACGGTAACCTCTAACGGCGGGCAGGTCCGACACGGCCCCCAGGAAGTCCCCGGCGGCGATTTCGTGATCAAGGGAACTGACCCGCAAGGCGCGCGGTTCGCGTTGGTCGGCAAAAGACTGTGAAAGGCGACAGACCATGTCGAAAATCGCGCCCTGCCTTTGGTTCAACGGCGAGGCTGAGGCCGCAGCGAAACTCTATGTCTCGCTGTTCCCCGATGCGGTGATCGGCAATGTCTCGCGATATGGCGAGGGGATGCCGTTCCCCGCTGGCACCGCGATGATGGTGGAATTCAGCCTGGCCGGACAGCGGTTTCAGGCGCTGAATGGCGGGCCGCAATATACCCACACGGAGGCGATCTCGATGTCGGTGGCCTGCGAAACCCAGGCAGAAGTCGATCATTATTGGCAGGCGCTTACGGCACATCGTGGCGCCGAAAGCATGTGCGGCTGGCTGAAAGACCGGTTCGGCGTGTCATGGCAGATCGTCCCCGGGGCGCTTGGAGACATCATGACGCGCGCTGACAAGGTCGCGGTGGGCCGCGCAATGGGGGCGATGATGGGGATGCGAAAACTCAACATTGCAGCGCTTGAGGCGGCCTATGCCGGGGACGATCAATGACCCCCACGGCGGATGATGGCCAGGAGCCTAGCGGGGCCCGCGCGGTCGATCTGGAAAAAAGTCAGCCCGCCCGCATCTGACAGATTGTCGCACCCGTAGCTGTGCCGTCGCCGATATTGGCGGCGCAGGAGACTTTCAATGAATCGTATGTTGCGTAACGTGCTCTCGGGCGCGGTGGTTGCTTTTGCCTTTGCTGCAATGCCAGCGTCGGCTGACATGATGGGCCGCGAAAAGACCGTTCAGGTTGGCGGCGCGGCGATGTTTGCATCGAAGAACATCATCCAGAATGCTGTCAATTCAAAGGATCACACAACGCTGGTCGCCGCCGTCAAGGCCGCTGGCCTCGTTGACACATTGTCGAGCCCCGGACCATTCACGGTGTTCGCGCCGACGAATGCGGCGTTTGCCGCCCTGCCTGCTGGTACCGTGCCGACCCTGCTCAAGCCGGAAAACAATGGGCAGCTGGTCAGCGTGCTGACCTATCACGTCGTTCCCGGCAAACTGAGCGCCAAGGACTTGTGGGCCAAGGTCAAGGCCGGTGGCGGCAAGACCACGCTCGCCACGGCGCAGGGCAGCCTGCTGACTGTCGCAGCCAAGGGCAACAAGCTGATGGTGTCCGGCATGGGCGGCGGCATGGGCCAGATCACCATCGCCGACGTCAATCAGTCAAACGGTGTGATCCACGTCGTCAACGGCGTGATCCTGCCGAAATAAACAGTCCACGCATCCGGCCCCCCGCCGGATGCGTAGCTGTCGATGTAAACCGAGTTGCGTTGCTTCAGGCTGCTGAAAGACCCCACCCACGGCAGCCTGCCCCCGCCCTGGAAGCCTCGTCCCCCCGAGGTTTCCAGGGCTTTTTATTGTCTACATCTTGAACGCGACGCGCAGATATCCGAACTGTCCCGGCACGTCATACGTCGTCGGATCAAAATTGTTCAGCCCGCAGCTGATGCAGTCCGGCGGGTTCTTGTCGAAGACATTGTTGACGCCGAGCGTGACCGCCAGCCGCTTGTCGAACCAGGCCGGAACATAGGTCGCCTGGATGTCGCCATAGAAACGGCTGCCCAGCTTGTTGGTGTTCTGGCTCTCGGCAACCCCGCTGATGTAACGGCCAGTGAACGAAGCCGCGACGTTGCCGAGCGACCAATCAAGCAACGCTGTCGACTTGTAGCGCGGGAAGGTCTGGTCCGGACTGCCACGCTCGGTGCCCTTGCGGACAATCGTCGTCGAGCCAACCGTTGCCGGGATACTCTCATTGAACTTCAGCAGGAAGGTGTTTGACCAGCTGAGGCCGAACTTACCAATCGACGTGTCAGGCGTCCGGTAATTGACCGTCAGGTCGACACCGCGCGTCCGCACGCCGCTGATATTCTGCAACAGCCCGTTGATCTGCGCGACGTTGCCGTTGACCGTCCGGGTAACCGCAGCGCAGCTTGAGGCATCAAGCGACGTTGCACAGCGGCTGAGCAGAACGTCGGCACCGATCGGTGCAATCGCCCCGTTCAGGTTGATGCTGTAATAATTGGCCTCAATGTTGAACAGGCTGGCGATGCCGGTGTCACTGACCCAGGACGGGCTGTAGACACCGCCAAACACCACGGTGCGCGAGGTTTCCGGTTTCAGATTGCCATTACCGCCGGTGACCACCGACAGCTGCGGGTTGGGCTGCGCATAGCTGCCGTTGGCAGGCACACCGCGGGCAATGCAGTTCGCACGAATGGTTGCCGATGCGGCTGGACCCCCGGCAAGACCAAGAATGTCCGAGCAGGGGTCGTTCAACTCCTGGTCGAAACGCGATGGCGTTCCAAACAATTCGCCGATGCTCGGCGCCCGGAACCCTTCAGAATAGGAACCACGTAGCAGCAGGTCAGCCACCGGCTTCCACACGCCGCTGCCCGACAGTGTTGTCGAGCTGCCCGACCGCGAATAGCTCGAATGCCGCGCTGCACCGGTGACTTCCAGCAGCTGGAAGCCCGGCGTGTCCTTCAACAACGGGATCCGGACTTCACCGTAAAACTCATCAACTCGGATTTTCCCGTTCGATGGCAGCGCCGGAATATCGGCACCAAGTCCGGCCGCAACGATCGGATCGGGGCTGAACGATCCCGATTGGTTACGATGTTCATAGCCAGCGGCGATGCCAACCGGTCCAGCGGGCAGATCGAACAGCTCGCCGGTGATGTTGGCGGTATAATCATTCAGCTTCTGCTTGCTGCTGTCATGTTCCTCGAACGCGATATAGGCGACCTGCGCCGGGGTGATCGACCCCAGCCCGCCAAAGATGTTGAACGGCACACAGGTCCCGGTGCAGCCCGCAAGCGGACCGAGCGCCTGCTGCAACCGGGCAGCGTTGATGTTGCCAAGAAAGGTCTGCTTCGCCCGGTTGTCGCCGTAGACCGCATTGACGTCCCAATAGAATTTCCGTTCACCGACATCAAAGCTGCCGTCAAGCGTTGCTGTCACATAGGCCGTATCAACATCCTGATTATAGCGGCGTGGGCCATTCTCAACGAACCTCCGCCCGATGAACGCATAATTTGCTGGCGGGTTGCCCGTCCCACCGGCGGACAGCGTCACGCCGAACGGATTGAACGGGTTGGTTGCATCAATCGAGATCCGGTCGAGCAGATTGCCATTGCCGGCGTCCGGGCCAACAAACAGCGGCAGCGGGGCTGCCTGGTTGCGTGACTTGCGGTTGTTGTAGATCGCCTTGACGCGCAGGTTGACCGTATCACTGACCTCCTGCTTCAGGCTGATGAACCCGCCAATCCGCTCTGACGGCGTCAGAATGAGGTTGAACGGCGCAAAGTTAAAGCGATCCGCCGTGGTGAACGCCTTGAAATCGCTGAGCGCGCCGGTCGGGTCGGCCGGTGTGAAGCGTGGACGGCCAGCAACGGCTGCCTTCAGCGTCAGGTTCAGGCTGGCCCCGCCGACCGGATTGTTGACGATGAACCGGCCAAGCGGCGTCGCCGAGCTGCAACCGCCGCCAAGGCAACTGGTCGTTCCTGGGGTTGGAAACAGCGAAATCGAACGGTCGGCCGAGCTGACTTCATGCTGGTTCACATAGCTTGCGCCGATGACAAGGCTGGTACGCTCGGTCTTGTAACCATAACTGGCGTTATATTCCTGGGTGCCGCCATCGCCTTCGCTCAGATAGCCGCCATATTGCGCCGACGCTTGCAGGCCTTCCTGGCGCTCGCGCGTGATGATGTTAACCACGCCCGAGATCGCGTCCGAGCCGTAGATCGATGATGCGCCCGATTGCAGCACCTCAACCCGCTCGATCATGCCGGCCGGGATGGCGTTCAAGTCGACCGACGCCGGAATACCGCTCGCCGACGAGCCAGGCACAAATCGCATGCCATCGACCAGCACCAGCGTCCGGCGCGCCCCGAGGTAGCGCAGATCAATTTCCGCCGAGCCAGCGCCAACACCGCCGCCATCCGGCGGATTGCCGAAATTGCCGCTGCTGTTCACTTTGCCGTTGAGGCCGCCAGAAGCGCTTGGCAGGCGCTGGAGAATGTCAGCGACCGAGGACAGGCCGGTCTTGTCGAGCGCGGACTTGTCAAGGAAGACAATCGGGGAATTCTGCTCCAGCGGATCACGGCGAATACGCGAGCCGGTGACGATGATGGTCTCCGGTTCGGCGGCTTCAGCAGTCGGTGCGGCTTGGGCGAAGGCCGGCCCGACAAACGCCAGCTCGCTGAACATAAGCGCCGCAATCGTGGTTCCGACCCGAAGCGCTGATTTGCTCGAAATCATGTCAATCCCCTGAATATAGTGTTGCGATGGGGCAGGATCGACCGTTCGCAGCAAGACATGCAAGCAAAACAACCGCAAATTGAGTGTCGTTCATCGCATTGACACCCACTTGTTGCCATCCCGCAACAAGTTCGCAACCGACCCGAAACAGCCCGCTCCGGCGCGCCGCAACCCGGCGAACGGCCTCAACCAATATGACGAGCATGTGTCGCATCCGGGGGAGGCGATGACACACGCGGTGGCGGGACCGGCGGTGTTTGCTTATGGCCTGTTCCAGCTAAGGCGGGTAATATGAGCGGAAACCTCACCTCGGACGGGAGCGTGATGCCGAGCTATGACGTCGAGAACCGGCTGACCCAGGCGAGCGGTGGCAAGTCCGTCGCGTTGTCATGGGACCCGATAGGCCGGCTGGCGTCAGCCTCAATTAAGTGCACTGTCACCGTAATCCTACACGGCGTTCCGTTGCGGAAAATGGCGGATAGCTGTGGGTTGCGGGAGTTCTGGGGAGTTCTGGGGACAGGGGGAGTTGGGGAGTTCTGGGGACAGCATACTTAATTCAGGATTACGGTGACAGTGCACTTAATTGACGCCACCCCTCTCCGGCGCTATGCCTGTCCGCATGGCCCGCCTTGCCCGTGTCGTGGTTCCCGATGTGCCGCACCATGTCACCCAGCGTGGCAACGGGCGGCAGCAGACATTTTTCAGCGATGATGATTATGCGCGCTATCGGGACCTGCTGCGCGAGCATGGAGTTCTGGGGACAGCATACTTGGAGTTCTGGGGACAGCATACTTAATTGATCATGGAGTTCTGGGGACAGCATACTTAATTGATGGTTTCTTCCGGGCATAGGGAGGTCGCACCGCCTTGCGCCTGCGAGACTGCGGGGGTCGATACGGCTCAAATTCGTGCGTGTTCGCACTTTGTTCTTGACAGGGAGTTCTGGGGAGTTCTGCAGGGAGTTCTGGGGACAGCATACTTAATTGATGGTTTCTTCCGCAGGGAGTTCTGGGGACAGCATACTTAATTGATGGTTTCTTCCGGGCATAGGGAGATCGCACCGCCTTGCACCTGCGAGACTGCGGGGGTCGATACGGCTCAAATTCGTGGATGTTCGCACTTTGTTCTTGACATTTGCAACCAGATCGGTTAGGCGTCCATCTGCTCCGGCGTGGCCACGTTCGGGGCGGACACGGGTTTGCTGCTTTTAGGGGTAGCCCGCCCAGGACCGGCGCGGAATCGTTCGGGAACAGCCGAAGCTTCGCGACCTGCCCGTCTGGTGAGGCATGCTTATAATTGAGCGTCCATTTGCATCCGCTGCAAGGACGTCGGGCCAAGGCTCCGGACACCAGTCTCGGTGTGACTGTGCTACCACGACGTCAATCACCGAGCCCCGAGCGTTCTTGCAGAGAACGCGCCGGTCCCTGTTGTCTCCCGGCCGCCAACAGGGCGCGACCGGGTTATTGGTGCGTGCGTTGGGCAGCTGCCCGTGGCCCAGCGGCAAATAGGGGCTTCCTGTCCTGCCGAACCCGCGCTATGTTCCCTATTCGTTCAATTGCGCCGAGCAGGCTGACCATGGCAAAACCCGCGCTGCGATATGTCTGCCAATCCTGCGGGGCGGTGCAGTCCAAATGGGCCGGCCAATGCGCCGACTGTTCGGAATGGAACAGCATCCAGCAGGAGGCTACCGCGACGGTCACCGCCTTTTCGGCCAAACACAGCCTGACCAGCGGCGGGCGGGTCATCGATCTGTCGCGGCTTGACGCCGACGTTGCGCTACCGCCCCGGCTGGTGACCGGGATTGCCGAGCTTGACCGTGCGCTTGGCGGCGGCCTGGTGCCAGCGTCTGCGGTGCTGATCGGCGGCGATCCCGGCATCGGCAAATCGACGCTGCTGTTGCAAGCCGCCGGGAAGATGGCGGCGGCGGGCCTGTCGGTTGCCTATGTGACGGGCGAGGAGTCGACCGATCAGGTGCGGCTGCGGGCCCGCCGCCTCGGCCTCGCCAAATCGCCCGTCGCGCTCGCCAGCGCCACCTCGGTACGCGATATCCTGACCACGCTCGGCCAGCAGCAGCCCCCTGCCCTGCTGGTCATCGATTCAATCCAGACCATGCACTCCGACACGCTGGAGGGCGCGCCTGGCACCGTCGGTCAGGTCCGCGCCGCCGCACAGGAGCTGATCCGCTATGCCAAGGCGTCGGGCTGCGCGGTGGTGCTGGTCGGCCATGTCACCAAGGACGGCCAGATCGCCGGGCCGCGCGTGCTCGAACATATGGTCGACACCGTGCTGTATTTTGAGGGCGAGCGCAGCCACCAATACCGGATCCTGCGTGCGGTCAAAAACCGCTTTGGCGGCACCGACGAGATCGGCGTGTTCGCGATGGGGGCCGACGGACTGACCGAAGTTGCCAACCCGTCCTCGCTGTTCCTGACCTCGCGGGATCATCCGGTCAGCGGCTCGGTGGTGTTCCCGGCGCTTGAGGGCACCCGTCCGGTGATGGTGGAGATTCAGGCGCTCGTCGTGCGGATTGCCAGCGGTGCGACGCCGCGCCGCGCCGTTGTCGGCTGGGATTCGGCGCGCCTTGCGATGATCCTTGCGGTGCTGGAGGCGCGCTGCGGATGCAGCTTTTCGACCTCTGAGGTCTATCTGAACATCGCAGGCGGGCTGCGGATCAATGACCCGGCTGCTGACCTTGCGGTTGCTGCGGCGTTGATTTCGGCGCTGACGGATCAACCCTTTCCCATCGACAGTGTCGCGATGGGCGAGATTGCGCTGTCCGGCGAAATCCGCCCGGCCAGTCATGCAAGTTTGCGGTTGAAGGAGGCGGCCAAGCTCGGGTTTCATGAGGCGTTGATCCCAGCCGGCAGCACGCCTCCCCCCAAGGGCGTGAAGACCGCCGCATTCCGGACGCTAGGACAGCTTGTCGATCACCTCACGGGTAGGGCATAAGGTCGGCCATGCCATTTACCGCCTTCGACATTGTCATCCTCCTGCTGATCGGCGGCGCTGCGCTGTTCGGTGTGGTGCGCGGGTTCGTGACCGAAATCCTGTCCCTGATGGCCTGGGTCGGGGCGGTCATCGCGCTGCGCCTGTTCTACGGCCCAGCAAGTACCACTCTTGGCGCCCTGACCGGCACCGAGACTGGCGGCGCAATCCTTGCCTTTGTGCTGCTGTTCGTGGTGACGTTCTTCGCGTTCCGCTGGGTCGCTCGCGAATTC
>JAYVLC010000025.1:0-8871 GCA_043759675.1 Sphingosinicellaceae bacterium | reverse complement strand
CGGACGACCAGCCACCGCCTCGCCATGTTCAAGAACATGGCCGCCGCGCTGATCAAGCATGAGCAGATCACCACGACATTGCCAAAGGCGAAGGAAATTCGCCCCTATGTCGAGAAGTTGGTGACGCTCGCCAAGCGTGGCGGGCTGTCGAACCGCCGCCTTGCGCATGCGCGGCTTGGCGATGACACCCAGCTGGTGAAGCTGTTTGACGTGATCGCTGCGCGCTATGCCGACCGGCAGGGCGGTTACATCCGCGTCCTGAAGGCCGGTATCCGGCTTTCGGACAATGCGGCGATGGCCGTCGTTGAATTCATCGAGCGCGACGTCAGCGCCAAGGGCCAGGACAGCGGCCCGGTCGATGCCCGCGAGGATGATTTCGACGACGCATCCTGATCCGCGCCTGAGTTTCAAACAGCCTGGCAGGCCGTCCGAAAGGGCGGCCTGCTTTGCACTGCGGGCCTACCAGGGGATGATTTCACCCTGATAGTCACGGTAGTGGACGCCGCCGCCACCCAGTCCGGCAATAATCTTGCGCAGCCCGGTCGCCGAATCATGCGGCGAGACCGGGGCTTCTGGGCCGCCCATGTCCGTTTTGACCCAGCCCGGATGCAGCGCAGCGACGGTGATATCGTGGCGTTTCCATTCGACGGCAAGATTTGCGAGGCCCATGTTGAGCGCGGCCTTCGACATCCGGTACGACCACATGCCGCCGGTATTTTGGGTGATCGATCCAAGCTGCGACGTCAGCGCCGCAAAGGTGCCGCCCGGGCGCTTCAGCTTCACCCCGAGGGTCCGGGCGACCAGCAACGGCCCAAGCGCATTGACCGTCATTACGCGGGTCCAGGCGGCGGTGTCGATGTCGGCTACGCGCATCTCGCGTGCGCCAACACCGGCATTGGCGATGACCAGATCAACATCCTCGCCGATGGCCGCTGCCATCGCAGCGAGTGAGGCCTCGTCTGTCACGTCGGCGACATGGACATGCGCGCCGTCAAGGCTGCCAGCGTCGGCTAGCTTACGCACCGAGGCGTGGACCTGCCAGCCGTCGGCGACATATTGCCGGACAAGTTCCCGGCCAATTCCACGGCTGGCCCCGACGATTGCAACATTTGGCATGGCTGGCCTTCCAGAAATGAGCGCTGACGCAGGCGAAGTGGTCGCCTATTGACCCCTACGAGGTTAGACGGTTTTCATGTCGATTTGGCAAATTCTTCGTAGTGGTGCGAGCGAGGTCGCGGTTGGCGGGCCGATTGGCCGGTTGTGGCGGGCCCGTGCCGACCGTGCGCTGGTGGCACCGGCCGCCCGGGAGCGCAGCCAGAGGCGACGCCAGGTGGCGTTCACCATCGCTGCCATCGCGCTGGCGGCCAAGATGGCGCGCGCCGACGGCTATGCGTCGCCCGATGAATTTGCGACCTTCCGGCGACTGTTTCAGGTTCCCGAGAATGAACAGGCGAATGCCGAGCGGTTCTACCGGATGGCGCAAGGGTCAACTGCGGGGTTCGAGGCCTATGCCATGCAGGCAGCCGCGCTGTTGGGTCCCGCATCACCGGTGCTGGAGGATTTGCTTGAAGCGCTGCTGTTGATCGCGGTGACCGACGGGGTTCATCCCGACGAGGTCACCTACCTTGATGCGGTTGCAGGGCGGTTCGGGTTTGATGCGCCGGCCTATGCGCGGATCAAGGCGCGGCACATCGCGCCGTCGGCGGATGATCCCTATGTCGTGCTGGGGATTGAGCCGGGGGCCAGTCCGGAGGCTGTGAAGGCGGCCTACCGCGCGCTGGTCAAGGATTATCACCCCGACCGGCATATGGCCGACGGGACGCCGCCGGAATTCCTGCGCGTTGCCGAACACCGGATGGCGGCGATCAACGGAGCCTATGCCGCGATTGCCAAGGCCCCACGCGGATGAAACCGCAGCATCTGGCGTTTCTCATGGCAATCAACGTCGTTTGGGGGCTGAATGCCGTTGTTTCAAAGTTTGCCGTCGACGCGATGGGTCCCTTGACCTCTACCTTCTTCCGGTTCGCGATCATTTTAGCCGTGCTAGTGCCGTTTTTGCGCTGGCAGCAGGGCCGGATGCTGATGATCTTCGTCACTGCGTTTTTTGGCGGGGCCCTGTTTTTGGGCTGCGCAAGCCTGTCTTATGCAGTTGCCGATAATGTTTCGGCGCTGGCCATCGTCGGGCAGCTTGGTGTTCCGTTCAGCCTGATCCTTGGTGTTCTGTTTCTGGGTGAGAAAATCCATTGGCCCCGCATGGTTGGAATTTTCCTGTCGTTTTCCGGCGTCGTTCTGCTCGGATTTGACCCGGCGCTTTTTGATGAACGTCTGGGCCTGTTGCTGACCGTGTTCAGTGCGGTTCTTTGGGCGTTGAGTTCGCTACTGTTCCGCCAATTGCGGGGAATTCCCGCGATGGTTATTTATGCGTGGCTTGCCGCATTCAGTGCGCCGATCCTATTGATGGCCTCCGTGATCTTCGAGCCTGGCGAGTTGCAACATGCAGCGGGATTGCCATTGTCGACGTTCGGCTGGGTCGCCTTTTCGGCACTTGGATCTTCGATCATGGGGCAAGGCGGAATGGCATGGCTGCTGCAGCGATATCCCCTCTCAATGATCTCGCCGCTGACTCTGGCTGCGCCGTTGCTGGCGGTTGTGTTCGCGACCCTTGTCTTTCATAATCCGATGACGCCGCGCATGATCGGCGGCGGAGTGCTCATGCTGGCCGGGATCGCGATCATCACCATTCGTAGCGCACAGGCACGTGAACGACGGGGCGAGCGATGATCGATAGCCCGTCCCCCAATTTCGACGACCGCGAGGGCGCTGCCGTCACGATCCTCGTGCTGCATTATACTGGCATGGAGTCAGCCGACGGTGCGCTCCAGCGGCTGACCGATCCCGCCGCCAAGGTGTCGGCGCACTATCTGGTCGCCGAAGATGGGACCGTGGTGCGGCTGGTGGCCGAGGACAAGCGCGCCTGGCACGCCGGTCTGTCGTTCTGGCGCGGGGTGCGCAACGTCAATTCAGCCAGTATCGGGATCGAGATCGTCAATCCGGGTCATGAATTCGGCTACCGGCCGTTCACCGATCCGCAGATGGATGCTGTGCTGTTGCTGGTGAAAGACATTGTCGGCCGCCACGCGATCCCCCCGGCCAATGTTGTCGGTCATTCGGATGTGGCGCCTGCCCGCAAGGACGATCCGGGGGAGCTGTTTGACTGGGGCTTGCTCGCGCGCCACGGATTGGCGCTTGGCCCGGTGAAGCCGGTTGCGGATCCGCACTGGACCGACGCGGGCACCCTGATGGCGCTTGAGCGGTTCGGCTATGATGTGGCGGACGCTGTGGCTGCCGTCCGCGCATTCCAGCGGCATTTCCGGCCGGCGAATTTTGACGGCGTGATCGACGGGGAGACCCGCGCGATCCTGTTATCTCTGCTGATAGCCGATGAGCGGACCGACAAGGGTGGCATTGTTGGTTGAACTGGACTAAGTCAACCGAACTAAGTCCGGAAAATTGTCATGCAAACCGTCAATATCCACGAGGCAAAGACCCATCTGTCCCGCCTGGTCGCGCGCGCGGCGGCAGGGGAGGCTTTCGTCATCGCCCGGAGCGGCAAACCGCTGGTCAAAGTTGTGCCCTATGAGGAGCCGGTGCCGATCATCGCCCGACGGACCGGATTTCTGAAGGGCCAGTTCAAAGTGCCCGACGATTTTGATACGATGTTTCAGGATGAGATCATCGCGATGTTTGAGGGCACCGACGAGTGAGGTATCTGCTCGACTCGCATTTGTTGATCTGGGCCGCGGATGCACCGGAGAAATTGTCGGACCAAGCCGATCGCCTGATTAACGACACCGACAACGAACTTTGGTACAGTGTCGTCAGTCTGTGGGAAATCGCGATTAAATATGCGCTCGGACGGGCTGGGTTTCAACATAGCCCAAGTGTGATGCGCCAAGCGCTGCGCGCAAACGGCTATGGCGAACTTGATGTGACGGGCGACCACGCGCTGGCCGTGCACCATCTTCCGGATTTGCACCGCGATCCCTTCGACCGCCTGTTGATCGCCCAGGCGCAGACGACCGGGCTGACCCTCCTGACTGCCGACCGCATCGTGGCGCGCTATCCGGGGCCGATCCTGCTGGTCTGAGGCTTATTTCGGCGGGCGTGGGGCGTCGGTGGTGTATTTCCGGTGTGCGGTATCGCCGATCAGCGCGGTGGGCACTGGCGGGCTTTTGGCGGGCTCAGCGGCGGTTTTGGTTGCCGGAGCGGAGTCCCCGATCGATACCTCGAAGCCCTGATCGGCTGCCGCCTGATATTCACCAAGCCCCTGACGCATGGTGGCGCAGGCGGCGAGTGGCAGCAGTGCGGCAAGGATAAGGCGGTTGCGCATGGCCATCTGCATATGCGTTGCCGGAACTCCGTTACAAGTCTATGTCACGTATCGGGCCAGAGGGTCGGACGGTCGCCGCGCCAATTGTGGAAACACCGGCGGGGAGGAAAGTCCGGGCTCCACGGATCGACGGTGCCGGGTAACGCCCGGCGGGGGTGACCCCAGGGAAAGTGCCACAGAGAGCAGACCGCCTGCGGCCTTGCGCCAACGGCAAGGGTGAAAGGGTGCGGTAAGAGCGCACCGCGCGACGGGCAACCGAAGCGGCATGGCAAACCCCACCGGGAGCAAAACCGAATAGGGATGGCATATGGGCCCGATCCGGTCCGCCATCCGGGTAGGTTGCTTGAGGCGGCTGGCAACAGCCGTCCTAGAGGAATGACCGTCCACGCGGGGCAACCCGCCGGACAGAACCCGGCTTACAGACCCTCTGGCCCGATATTTGCCGCGCTGGCGCTCATGCCGACATTTTCACCATTGCAGGCTCGTGCAATTTGCCGCCGATCATCACCAATACCCGGTCAGCATGGCGGATGGTTTCAGCGCGGTGGGCGATGACAATGCGGGTGATGCCAAGGCTGGCGATGGCGGCGCTGACGGCGACCTCGGTCGCCGGGTCGAGGTGGGCGGTGCCTTCGTCAAGCACCAGCATCTTCGGCTCGCGGTACAGCGCCCGTGCCAGCAGGACGCGCGCTTTCTGCCCGCCGCTGAGAGCCGATCCCATGTCACCGACCAGCGTTTCATAGCCCATCGGCATTCGTGCGATGTCGTCGTGGAGCGCAGCGAGCCGCACGACGGTCGCAATGCGCGCCATGTCGGGCGTCTCGTCGAATAGCGCGATGTTATCGGCGATCGACCCGGCGAACAGGCTGTCATCCTGCAATACGGCTGCTATCTGTGAGCGGAAGCTGCGGTGTCCGAACCGCGCGAGCGGCAGGCCGTCGATCAGCACCTCGCCGCCTTGCGGCTCGACGAGGCCGAGCAGAAGTTTGACCAGAGTCGACTTGCCGCCACCCGATGGCCCGGTGATCGCAACATGCTCGCCAGCCCGCACCTGAAGGTTCAGGCCGTCGAGCACCACCGGATCGGCAGGACCATAGCGATAGGCGACGTTCCGCAACTCTATGCTTCCCTTGAACCCGGTCTCTGCCGCTGCGCTGGCCCCAAACCCGGCATCCTCCTCACTGAGCGCAATGTCGGCCAGCCGTTCAAGATGCAACCCGAGCATCCGGAATGCGATGAGCTGATCGACAAAGCTTGCTGCCTTGCTGGTGAACTGGCCCTTGTAGGCAAGATAGGCGAACACCATTCCGACCGAGAAGCCGCCGTCGATGGTCATTCGGATCGCCAGCCAGATGGTGACGATATTCTCCAGCCCGAACAATATGCTATTGGCGATGCTCTGCCAGATGCCGATGCGGGCAAGGCCAAGGCTGGCGTTTACCGTGTCCGACAGCCGGTTCTGCCACAACGCGTGACGCTCCGCCTCACGTCCGAACAGGCGCAGCGTGACAATGCCGCGCAGCGATTCGATGATCGTTGATTGTTCTTTGGCGGCGGTCGAGATCACCGCTTCCTGCGCATCGCGCTGCAAGGTGAACGACACCAGCCGCACCATCGCATAGAGCAGAAACGCCGCGATGGCGATGAACGACAGGAGCGGCGAATACAGGAACATCACCGCCAGCACGAGCAGCGCCAGTACCCCGTCAACCAGCGCGGCGACCACCCCTTGGGTCAGCGCCTCCTGGATTGGATGCACCGACTGGAAGCGGCTGAGCACGTCGCCGACATGTCGCCGCTCGAACCAATCGACAGGTAACCGGAACAGCCGCCGCGCCACATTGACGGCAAGACCATAGCCGAACGCGGTCCCTGCGGACAGCAACACCTGAGCGCGCAACAGGGAAGCCCCGGCATTGACCAAAGTGAACAGCCCGAACCCGAGCGCCAGCACCGCCAGCAGGTCCCGGTCGAGCGCAGGCAGCGCGCTATCGACAGCCAGCTGCATATAATAGGGGGAGGCGAGCACGAACGCCTGCAACACCAGCGTCAGGACAAACGTCTGCGCCAGCGCCCGTTTCAGGCCGGTCACCCGCCGCCACAATTGCGACAGCCGCAGCTTTTCGCGCCGGTCCGCCGCCTCGAAGGTCGCGGACGGCCGCAACTCCATCGCGACGCCAGTGAAATGACCCGACACCTCGGTCATCGGCATCCAGTGCGACCGGCCGGCCGGGTCGTGGATCAGCGCCCGGGTTGCATCGGCGCGTTCCAGCACGACATAATGGTTCATGTCCCAATGCAGGATCGCGGGGACGTGCAGGTCAACCAGGCTTTCGAGCGGCAGTTTTACCGGGCGCGCCACCAGGCCAAGCGTATCGGCGGCCCCGATCAGCGATTTAAGCGGCGCTCCCCGCAGGCTGACGGCATGTTTGCGGCGCAAGGCGGCAAGGTCAATATCGAGCCCGTGATGCTGTGCCACCATTGCCAGACAGGCAAGGCCGCACTCGCTGACCTCGGTCTGGCGCACAAGCCGCATCCGGGGCCTCGAAAACAGGCTGAGGTTCAGGTCATTCATCGCTGCCGCATCGCCAACACGGGTTCGAACAGCCATTCGAACAGGCTGCGCTTTTCGGTGGTGATCCGCGCCGACAGCGTCATATCGGGGCTGAGCCGGTGGTGACGCCCGAACGCGGCGATCCATGGCTGCGCAATGGTTGCAGTGACCAGATACACCGGTTCTGCCTGTCCGCCGGCATCACCGCGCGCCACCGCCGCGTCGGAAATGTCGCGGATGCGCGCGGTGACTGTTCCGAACCGCTGATAAGGGAAGGCCTCAATGGCGAGCCGGACATCCTGTCCGGGGGCAAGGAAGCCGATTGCGCGGGTAGGGACATAGAGTTGCGCCTCAAGCCGCGCGTGATCGGGGATGATGGTCATCAGCGGACGCTGTGGCAGCGCCGGTTGGCCAACCCGCGCGGTCACTGCCGTCACCCGCCCGGCAATTGGCGCAGTAAGCGCATAGCCGCGCGCCGCATCGGCCTCGGCGAGGCGCTGCGCGACGCTGGCGCGGTTTGACGCGACACTCGCCGCCTGTGCCTCGGCCTGCGCCCGGACTTGTGCAAAGGATCGTCGGGCCTGGGCGAGGCTGGACGATGCCCCGGCGCGTTGCTGCTCCAGCGCAGCCAGCTGCTGGCGGCGGGTCAACAGCACTTCCTCGCGCCGTTGCAGATCGCGGCGGCTGACGAAACCCTTTTCGACGACGCCACGCAGCTGCGCGAGTTCGTCGGCGGCGACCTCGACCAGGCGGCGCTGGCCGGACAGTTGCTGGTCGAGGCTGGTGATCTCGGCGGACATGCCTCGGAGTTGATCGGAAAGCCGATCCCGCTCGGCAGCGGCCCCCTGCATGATAAGCGAGGACTGCGCCGACAGATGCGCATCCTGATCACCAAGCGCCGCGATGACACGTTCGGGCGCGGTCGATCCTGCGGTCAGCGATTCTTCCGAACGGATGTCGGCCAGAGGGGTGCCTGCCGTGACTTGCGAGCCTTCCCGAACATGGAGCGCCGCGACAACACCGGTGCGGGTCGGCACGATGATTGCTGAACCCCGGTCTGGGGCGATGATACCCGAGGCGGTCTCAACCCGAGCGTAGGAGCCGACAGCGAGGAATGCGGCGGCGATGGCAAGGGTGGCAAGCAGCCCATACCCGATCACCTGCCAGCCAACCGGCACGATGATTTGCACCTCCCCGTGGAGGCGCTCACGACGGGCCGCAAGCGCCTCAGGACGGAACATTGGGAAAGTCAATCAGCGCTGATGCGGCTGGCACGGGCTATTGCATCGCGTTGAAATACACGAGCGATCCCACGCAGCCAAAAATAATCAATGAAATCAAGAATATCCCAATGCGAGCGACAAGTGTAAGTTCATGGAAAAATCGAACCACAAAAATCGATATTCCAATAGAAAAAACAACTACAGATTGAGACAGATAGTCTGTTGATTCAAATATATTGATCCATGAGGACAATAAAATAGCAACAACAACAGGAATTAGTCCAGAAATTTGAAGTTTGTTATCGGATATTGCCATTTTATGTCCCCAAAAATGATTTAATTTCGAGATTTAGTCTCCGCCGCTTCCTTTCATCGCCTGGTCGTAGACCTCCACGCAGAGGAAGTAGCCACCAATTCCCCCGATGAACGCGCCGCCGAGGAGGCCCCAGGGACCGGCGACCATTCCAACGCGCGCGCCAAATGCTGCGCCGGCTAGCACGCCAGCAACTGCGACGTCTCCGCGATCAGCTCCACCAACACTTTGTACTTCGTCGAAGCTCAGTTCCTGAATGCCGCTGTTCCGCTGACCGATCAATGTTGCAGAATACATGCTTGTCCTCCATCGCTTTGGTCAACTTGTGCCAGCCTGCCACCGTAGCGCGCTGAGCTCTCGACCACCCGCACAATACCCCCCCCCCCCGGTC
>JAYVLC010000024.1:0-6637 GCA_043759675.1 Sphingosinicellaceae bacterium | reverse complement strand
AGCCCCGGCTGGCGGGCCATCTGCGCGACATCGCGATCATGGGCGGCGCGCGGTCGGCAGGCGGCAACATCACCGCCTCGGCAGAATTCAACATCTATGCTGATCCCGACGCTGCCGCGCTGGTGTTCGCGAGCCCGGCACACATTGCCGCCTTCGGTCTCGACATCACCCATCAGGTGCGAACGACACGCGACCGGATCGCCCGCATCGCAGCCCTGGGTACGCCGCAAGCAGCTGCTGCTGCCGAATTGCTGCACTTCGCCCACGGCGTTGCCAAGGCAATGGAGCGGCAGGGCGCGCCGATCCACGATCCCTGCCCGATCATCTGGCTGCTCGCGCCACAGCTGTTCGAATCGCGTGCCGCCGCAGTGCAGATCGAAACCCTTTCCGAGCTGACGCGCGGTCACACCGCTGTGGAATTCCGGGTCAATCCAGCCACCGCCACGGTCAGCTGGATGACCGGCGTTGATGCGGACGGGGTCTTTGCCATTCTTGAAGACCGGCTGGCCCGGCGATGACCGTGCGGATCACCGTGCTTGGCTCGATCAATCTTGATCTTGTTGCCACGGCGGCCCGCTTGCCTGTTCCCGGTGAAACCGTGACCGGCGCGACGTTTGCGCAGCACCCGGGCGGCAAGGGGGCCAATCAGGCGCTCGCCGCCCAGCGCTTGGGGGCGACGGTGCGGCTCATCGGGCGGGTTGGCCATGACGCGATGGCGGCTGAGGCTTTGGCGCTGCTGACCGCCGGAGGTGTTGATCTTCGATCGGTCTCCACCGACCCCGAAGCCCCGACGGGCGTCGCACTCATCGCCGTCGATGCGGCGGGTGAGAATATCATCATCGTCGCGCCGGGTGCCAATGCGCGGCTGTCACCGGCGCATAGCCCGGCGGTTACAGGTGATGCCCTGATCGCGCAACTGGAGGTGCCGACCGAGGCCATCGCCGCTGCCGTCGCGACCTTCGCCGGGTTCGTCACGCTCAACCTCGCCCCGGCCCGGCCGGTGCCCGGGGCATTGCTAAGCCGCGCCAATCTGATTGTCGTGAACGAAACCGAGGCGGCCTTTTACGGAGCCGCGCTTGACGATTGCCCCGGCCTGATCGCGGTCACGCTCGGCGCACGCGGGGCGCGGCTGGTCGAGCGCGGCCTGGTGTTGGCTGAAGCTGCTCCGCCCGTCGTCGACGCCATTGATGCAACCGGCGCCGGAGACGCGTTCGTGGCTGCCCTGACCGTGGCGCTCCTGGAGGGCCAGCCACATGCTGCGGCGCTCCGCTTTGCCTGTGCAGCGGGCGCACTCGCGGCAACCCGGGCAGGCGCGCAACCCGCACTGCCGCTGCGCGCCGCCGTTGATGGAGTGTGCCGATGACTCGTGTGCCAACGCTTAGTCTTGCTGATTTTGCCACGGGCAGCCCAGCCGACCGGACGGTGTTCGAAACGGCACTGCTTGTCGGCCTGAAACGCTTCGGATTCATCATCCTGACCGATCACGGCGTGCCCGTCCCGCTGATCGAGCAAGCCTATGCGCTTGCGGCGGAGCTGTTCGCTTGGGACGCCGCAACCAAGGGACGCTATGCGATGGGGATGCGCGGCTACACGCCGTTCGGCACCGAACATGCCCGCAATTCAAACCTGCCCGACCTCAAGGAATTCTGGCAGATCGGCCGCGAGACCCCGCCCGCTGACGCACCGGACCGCGACTTCCCGCCAAACGTCTGGCCGGAGTCGCTCCCGGCGTTCCAAAGCACATTCGTCGATCTGTTCGCCGCGCTCGATGCAGCAGGCCGGGCGCTGCTCCGTGCGCTCGCCCCCGGGCTTGGCCTGTCGCCGGATGCCTTTGACCCGATGGTCGCCAGCGGCACGTCAATTCTGCGGGTGCTGCACTATCCGCCGATCACTGGCGATGCGCCGCCCGGTGCGGTGCGTTCCGCTGCGCATGAGGACATCAATTTCCTGACGCTGCTCGTCGCGGCCAAGGGCGCAGGCCTGCAGCTGCTCGACCACGATGGCAGCTGGCTGCCGGTTGAGACCGACCCGACCAACCTGATTGTTGATTCAGGTGATATGATGCAGCGGCTGACCGGAGGTATCATCCCGTCGACCACCCACCGCGTCGTCAACCCGTCGGGGCCGAACGTCAGCCGCTATTCGATGCCGTTTTTCATGCACCCGGCCAGCCACGTTTCGCTGGCCACGCTGCCGTCCTGCGTGAACGGTCCGAAGGTGCAGGCTCCGATCACTTCGGGTGACTTCCTCGCCGAACGCCTGCGCGAAATCGGTCTAGCTCAATAGGGCGAGCTTGGGCATTCCCGGCAGGGCTTGCCGTCCGGCGATCGTCAACCGCATGATCGGCGCGCTTTCGACGAGGAATTTGTTCGGCGTCATGCCGACGAATTGTTTGAACTCCCGAATGAAATGCGACTGATCATAGAAATGCTCGCCGGCCGCCTCCGACCAGTCGGGCGCTGTTCCCGTCCCCATCCGAACCGCCGCCTGAAGCGCGCGGTATTTCCGCGCCAGCAATTTGGGGGAAGCCCCGTAATAGCGCTTCGCCAACCGCTCGACCTGACGTGCCGACAGGTCGGTGGACGCGACAAGGTCGTCGACCTGCGGCGACGGCGAGGCGGTCAGCCAGTCGTCCGTCGCCTGCATGAACCACAGCGGGACACTGCGCGCGCGCGTCGCAAGCGCCAGGAACAGGCCATCCAGAGCTGGCGCAATGTCGCCGCTGCCGGACTGCAACCGGGCCAGGGTCCGGTCCGCAATCGCGCCGGCGACATCACCCAGCGGCAGGACCGTGTTGGACAGTTCGTCCGCAGAGCAGCCGATCAGCGCGGCCCAGCCCGCCGGCATCAGACCCGCGCCTGCAATGACGCAGGGGCCATCGCCCTCGAATGTCAGCGAACTGCTGGTTGAACCAATGAGCATGGCCGGTGGACAGGCAATCGCGGCACCCTCGGGAAATACCAGACGCGTCGCACCGCGGATGACAAATCGCGCCTGCGCCAGTTCAGCACGCAAAATGTCACTGACCTTGGGCTCGTCAGATTCAAACAGATAATAGGACGAGATCAGCCCGTTCAAACGGGCGTCAGGCGCAAAGTAACGCAGTGAAACCAATATCGACCCTTCCCTGTCTTTTCATGACAGCTACGCCGCAGGCTAGGCCGGAGTTGTGCGAAAGGGAAGCGGCCAGATGCCGCACAAAAAACGCCCGGCCGGTCGGGTGGACCGGCCGGGCGCAAAGTTCGGAGCAGGATGTCCTACCCCTCGGGTCGCAGCAGGTGTCTAGCGGCGACCCCAAGGCCGGTATTGTATGAATCCGACCGCGATTGCCCTAGACTGCCGAGGATGACGTTCGCCTATGCCCTCGTTCGCCCGCTGCTGTTCGCGCTCGATGCCGAGACAGCCCATGGATTGACGATCCGTGCCCTGAAAACCGGACTGCTGCCGGACGCGCCCCGTCCTGCCCCGATCCTGCAGACCAGAGTTGCCGGGCTCGACCTGCCGACCCCGATCGGTCTCGCCGCCGGTTTTGACAAAAATGCCGAGGTCCCGGATGCGATCCTGCGCATGGGTTTCGGCTTTGCCGAAATTGGAACGATCACGCCGCTCCCACAGGACGGCAACCCGAAGCCCCGGATGTTCCGGCTGGTCGAGGACGGCGCGGTCATTAACCGGTTGGGGTTCAACAATCAGGGGCTGGCCGCTGCGTTGGTCCGGCTTGGCGGACGGCAACGGCGCGGCGTGATCGGTGTCAACGTCGGCGCGAACAAGGACAGCAACGACCGCATCGCCGACTATGTCGCCGGTGTCGGTGCCGTGCGCGGGGTCGCAGACTATATCACCATCAACATTTCATCGCCCAACACACCGGGCCTGCGCGCGCTCCAATCGAGGGATGCGCTCGCCGAGCTGGTTGCGCGTTGCCTTGAGGCTCGCGGCGACGGCCCTCCGCTGTTCGTCAAGGTTGCCCCTGATCTGACGGAGGGCGACATCGCCGATATCGCCGACGTCGCGCTGGCGTCGGGGATTGACGGCCTGATCGTCTCCAACACCACGATTGCCCGACCGGATAGCCTGCGCGGGATTAGCCGCAGCGAGGCCGGTGGCCTGTCGGGGCGACCCCTCCTCCAGCCATCAACCGAAGTGTTGCGGCACATCGCCCGCGCAACCGGCGGCCGCCTCCCGCTGATCGGCGTTGGCGGAGTTGCAACCGGGGCCGATGCCTATGCCAAGCTCCGGGCCGGCGCGTCGGCGGTGCAAGTCTATACCGCGCTCGCTTATGCTGGCCCTGGTTTGCCCGCCCGGATCAACGCCGAACTCGCAGCCCTGCTGAGGCAGGATGGCCTGCCCAGTGTGGCGGCTGCGGTTGGTCTGGATATCTGACGGCTTGGCGGCGCGCATTTTTCGCGGCTATGATGGACGAATGAACAAGCTGATCACCGCTGCCGCCCTGTCCGTCCTCGCCACGACCGTCACGGCGCGCGAGAAACCACCCGAACAGGTCGTGTACGAAAGTTCGGCTCCGCTCGCCGGAGCTGCGACCACGCAGGATAGCTATCGGGCCGCCGTCTCTGCGGCCGACCCGCGTGCGGCCGCAGCCGGGAGATCGATACTGGTGCAAGGTGGCTCTGCCGCTGATGCGGCAATGGCGGTCATGATCGCACTGACTGTGGTTGAGCCGCAGTCGTCGGGCATCGGCGGTGGCGGATTCCTGATGTACCACGACGTCCGGTCGGGTCTGGCGGCCTATGACGGGCGAGAAAAGGCCCCGGCGGCGGCAACGCCGGACTATTGGACTGGGCCAGACGGGAAGCCAATCGGCATTCAGAAGGCCGTGCCGGGCGGCAAGAGCGTCGGGGTGCCCGGCAATCTGGCGCTGGCCGCGATGGTCCACGCCCGACATGGAAAGCTGCGCTGGGCGCAATTGTTCGGGCCTGCGATCATCCTGGCGCGCGACGGTTTCACCATCAGCGACCGGATGCACGCAACATTGGAGGGCCGCGAGGCGTTTCTCGCGGAGAATCCGACCGCCAGAGCCCTCTATTACCGTCCCGAAGGTAGCGCGCTGGCAGTCGGCAGCGTTGTTCGAAACCCTGCCCTTGCCGCCCTGCTGACCGATATCGCCAAACACGGAACGCGGGCCTTCTACAAGGGTACCCATGCCAAACGGCTGGTGGCAACGGTCCGCAGTGCAGCGAAAAATCCGTCGCTGATGACCATGGCGGATGTCGCTGCCTACCGACCCGAGGTCCGCAAGCCGGTGTGCGGGACCTACCGGGTCTACAGGGTTTGCGGGATGGCCCCGCCCTCATCGGGCGGCATCGGCGTTTTGGCGATTCTAAAGCAGATCGAACGATTTGACATCGGCGGCCTTGGCAAGGACTCTCCCGTTGCATGGCATCTGATCGCCGAATCGATGCGTCTGGCCTACGCCGACCGGGCGCAGTTTATCGGCGACCCGGCGTTTGTCGCGGTGCCGACCGCCGGCCTGTCGAGCGATGACTATCTCAGGGGCCGTTCGGCGTTGATCTCTGCCGACACGTCGATGGCATCGGTCTCGCCGGGCACACCGCTGGCTGCGCCGAGATTGGCCTCAGTCCCGGACACCGAGGTTGCGGGCACCTCCGACTTCGCGGTCGCTGACGCCGACGGCAATGTCGCATCGATGACGTCGACGATTGAATCGGTGTTCGGCTCCGGCCTGATGGTCGATGGCTATACCTTGAACAATGAGCTGACCGATTTCAACTTCCTCCCTGGCGTCAACGGCGTCCCTGCGGCAAATCGCGTCGACGGCGGCAAGCGCCCGCGCAGCACGATGTCGCCGGCTATCGTCTATGGCCCCGACGGCAAGGTCGTTGTGGCGCTTGGCGCGGCAGGCGGCCCAACCATCATGGCGCAGGTCGCCAAGGCATTGATCGGTGTCCTCGACTGGAAGCTGACGCTGCAGCAAGCCATTGCAATGCCCCAGATAATGGGGGTCGGAAACGACGTCCGGATCGAAGAAGGGAGCGCGCTGGAAGCAATGGCTCCGGCGCTCACCGCACTCGGCCACAATGTGATTGTCGGAGGCTTTCCGCTCAAGGCAAATGGCGTACAGGCAGTCGCGGGCGGCTGGACCGGTGGGGCCGACCCGCGCAGCGAAGGCGTGGTCGTTGGGATAAAATAGTCTCGGGGAGGGATTGAAGATGGAGACCGCGGAGACGTGGCCGAACCTCGTCGCGATGTTCTTCGATCAGGCGGAGGCCAAGGGTGACAAGCCCTTCCTCTGGCGGAAAGTCGAGCGACATTGGCAGTCGATATCCTGGTTTGAAGCGTCCCGGCAGGTTGCAAGTCTTGCCGCTGCGCTGAAAGCTCATGGCATCCACCCCGGCGACCGGGTGGCGCTGGTGTCGGAGAACCGGCCTGAATGGTGCATCGCCGACCTGGCGATCATGGCGGCTGGTGCGGTGACTGTCCCGACCTACATCACCAACACCGAACGCGACCATATCCACATCCTCGAAAATTCCGGCGCAAAAGCCGTGATCGTCTCGACTGCAAAACTGGCCAAAACGCTGCTGCCGGCCGTGTATCGTTCGAGCAACTGCCGGACTGTCATCGGGATGGAGGACCTCCGCGTCGGCCAGTCTTCAGG
>JAYVLC010000023.1:0-2725 GCA_043759675.1 Sphingosinicellaceae bacterium | reverse complement strand
GCGACGAATGACGTTCGCGACGCGATTTCGAAGGTGCGGTCTGACCTGCCCGACGGGGTTCTCGAACCCCTGGTGCAGCGCCAGGATATCGATGGTGGGCCGCTGGCCTATTATTCGGTGTCGACCACCGACATGACGCTGGAGGAACTGAGCTGGTTTGTCGACAATGTCGTCAACAAGCGGCTGATTTCGATCCCGGGGATTGCCGGGGCCAGCCGTTCGGGCGGCGTGACGCGCGAAATCCGGATCAACATCGACCCGGCCCGTTTGCAATCCTATGGGTTGACCGCTGTCCAGATCAATGCGGCGCTGCGCCAGCTGAATGTGGATGCGGCCGGGGGGCGCGCCGCAATCGCCGGTGCCGAGCAATCGGTTCGTGTTCTGGGCGGTGCCCGGACCGCGCAGAAGCTCGCGGATACCCAGATCGCGATTGCTGGCGGCCGGACCGTCCGTCTGGGCGATGTTGCCGAGGTCAAGGACAGTTTTCGCGAACAGCGGTCCATCTCCAGACTCAATGGGCGTCAGGTCACCGCCTTTGCGATCTCCAAGGCGAAAGGCGCGTCAGAAGTATCCGCAATGGATCTCGCGCAGGCCGAATTGGCGAAAATCGGCAAGGAAAACCCGAAGGTCAAATTCGACCTGCTCTATGACGGTGTTCAGTACACACGCGACCAATATGTGTCGGCGATCGAGGCGATGATCGAGGGTGCGGTCCTTGCTGTTCTGGTGGTGTTGGTGTTCCTGCGGGACTGGCGCGCCACGCTGATTACGGCGGTAGCGATCCCGCTGTCGGCGGTTCCGGCTTTTTTCTTCATGGACGCGATGGGGTTCACCCTGAATGGGATCAGCCTGCTGGCGTTGAGCCTAGTCGCGGGTATTCTTGTCGATGACGCCATCGTCGAGATTGAGAATATTGTCCGGCACATGCGGATGGGCAAGACGCCGTATCAGGCAGCCCTTGAGGCCGCCGACGAGATCGGCCTTGCGGTTGTTGCGACGACGATGGCGATTGTCGCGGTGTTCCTGCCAGTCGCATTGATGCCTGGCATTTCAGGTCAGTTTTTCAAGCAATTCGGCATGACCGTTGTTGTCGCAGTGTTCATGTCGCTGCTGGTTGCGCGGTTGATTACCCCGCTGCTCGCGGCCTATTTCCTGAAGCCGCACGGCGCGCGCGAACATGCCAGCGGACCGTGGATGCAGCGCTACCTGACCTTCTTGCGCTGGACGCTGCGCAACCGCTGGAAAACGGTCGGTATTGGTGTAGCATCATTTGCGCTGACAATCCTTTTGCTGATGGTGCTTCCACAGGCGTTCCAGCCGCCGATCGATAATGGCCAGAGCCAAGTGTCGGTGGAACTTCAGCCCGGATCAACGCTGGAAGATACCAAGCGGGTGTCGGCACAAGTTGTCGCCGCGTTGCGCGCACGCCCGGAGGTCGGTGACGTTTTTGAGTCGCTGGGGGACGACGATGATCCGCGCCTGGGAACGCTCTTTCTCAACCTGGTTCCCAAGAAAGACCGGGCAATGACCACGGTCGAGTTCGAGCGGGATGCCGCGCCACTGCTCCGGACGATTCCGGACGCACGGATCAGTTTCCAGTCGCAGAATGGCGGGCTTGGCCACGACATCACCATGATGATGGTCGGTGGCGATCCGGTAAAGCTGAAGCAGGCCACCGAAGCGCTGGTTGCCCAGATGCGCAAGCTGCCCAACATTCGGGCTGCGCGGATCGACGGCGACCTGAAACGGCCCGAGATCGTGATCAAGCCACGTTTTGACCTTGCTGCCAGCCTTGGTGTTTCGGTGGCGTCGCTGTCACAGACGATCAGGATCGCGACGATTGGTGATATCCCGCAGAATCTGGCAAAATTCTCCCTCTCGGACCGTCAGGTTCCGATCCGGGTCATGCTGCCGGAGAGTGTCCGGACCGATCTTGCGACGCTTGAAAATCTGCCGGTGCCAACCGCGAGTGGCGGCTCGGTGCCATTGAAGGTGATCGCCGATATCAAATTTGGCGAGGGTCCGACCAAAATTCGCCGCTATAACCAGCTTCGGCGTGTGGCTGTGGTTGCCGACCTTGCGCCTGGCGAAGAAACCGGGCCTGCCTACACCGCGATCAAGAAGCTGCCTGCCTATGTCAACTTGCCGGAAGGCATTTCGGAGGCGCAGTACGGCCAACAGCAATTCGTGATCGAAATGTTGAAAAACTTTCTGTTCGCGGTCGTCGCCGGCGTGCTGCTGGTGTTTGCGGTGCTGGTGCTGCTGTACCGCAAGGTGCTGCCACCGTTCGTCAACATCGGTTCGCTGTTGCTGGCGCCATTCGGAGCGCTGCTGGCGCTGTGGATCACCGGCTACGCGGTTTCCATGCCGGTCTATATCGGCCTGCTGATGCTGCTTGGGATTGTGTCGAAAAACTCGATCCTGCTCGTCGATTTTGCGATTGAGGAGATGCGGGTCGGGATCGACCGGGAAACCGCCATTCTCGACGCAGGGCACAAGCGTGCGCAGCCAATTGTCATGACCACGATTGCGATGGTCGCGGGTATGTTGCCGATTGCCTTCGGGCTTGGCGGCGACGGTTCATTCCGCGCACCGATGGCGGTTGCGGTTATTGGCGGCCTGATCATGTCGACGATTTTGACCCTGATCATCATCCCGGCCGGGTTCACACTTGCCGACGATGTCGAGCGGTGGCTGGCACCCAAATTCGGACGGATGCTGACCA
>JAYVLC010000022.1:0-23402 GCA_043759675.1 Sphingosinicellaceae bacterium | reverse complement strand
TGGGCAAGGCTGTAATAGCTATATTGCACGACCTGCGACCAGGTTGCGGTGATGCGGGCGTCCTCATTGTGGAGTGCGGCGTCGATGACCCGGGCATCGATCTCATGGAGGAAACCGCGCGATGCCGTGTACTCGCCGCCCTGGCCGGCGGTCACCCCGACATAATTCAGGTTGGATGTCGGCACAGCGCTTGAGCCGGGCACCGGGCCAAGGCTGGCCGGATCATAGGCCCCCCGATCGGTGTCGGCCGCCAGCAAGGCCGGGGCCGCCGTCAGCCAAGTCCGTTCGCGGCGGTAGGCCGGGACAACATGCGCGGCAACCGCCTCGCGAAGCCAGGTCGGATTGGGGGCCACTGGCTCCTCATTCTGCATCACCCGGCACGCCCCTTGCGCAACGCCCAATGTCCAGTTTGAGGTTGTGCTGCCAAGCACAAGCCGCACCGGCACGCTGAACGCTGACAGCGCGACATCGTCGCCAGCCTCCTTGGTGAACAGGCGGCGGCAGATCATCACGCGCACGAATGTCGTGTTGCCTGCCAGTCGCCACATATAGGCCCGCGCCCCGACGCTGGCATCGCCGACAGCCCCGAGGTCGGATATCTGCCAGCTGCCCGACCGGGTGACGATGGTATCAAGCGCCGTCGCGGTCACCGCGACCCCGGCAATCGTCAGGACCGGTTCGGGCGGCGGCGCGGGCGGGACCACCACAATCGGCGCAACGACGGGCGGGATGACCGCCACCGGCGCACTTCCCCCACCGCCGCCGCAACCGGTCAGCAGCAGGATCGCCCCACACCCCGCCACCATGATACGCAACACATGAGCCGATCGCGTCATTGAGGACTCCGCCAAGGCCCGGTGATCAGGCCCACCTCCGGTGCTTACCAAAGCCCGGCTGTGCGGGCTAGGGGGCCTACCGCGGGGCCGTTGGCTGTACCCGGAACGGCTTGGTCGGTGAGGGGCGCGGCTTGTTGTTAGACGGCGACAGGCGCGAATAAATCTTCCGGTCACAGACCGGAAAATCAGGGCAAGATCGCTCGTATATTTGCAAGTCGTGGCCGCATTTTTCTTGCAACATTTAGCCCGACTCGACTCTTGGTTGCTGAATCGTTTAGCATCATAGGTAGTTGCGTAGAGTCGTTGTTGGACAACACCCTGGGGCGGGTGTCGAACTACTAGGGGCAAAGCGATGAATCTCGGTGACTATTTGACCGGTAGCAACGGCTGGATCGTGCTTGGCGCAATCACGCTTGCGATCTTGGTGGCGTTATATGCGAACCGTCATTCGTCATTCTGGCTGACTGAACTCAGCTATACATTCCCCCTAATCGGCAAGCTGCACCGCTTTTCGAATGATTATTCGAAATCCTCACATAAGGGTTGGCTCAACGTCGAGAATACGCTTTGCCGCGACTACGCCAAGCACATGTCGACGATTTCCAAGCCAAAATTTGAAAATAATATCGAATATCTTCGAAAGACCTATGACCTTGCCCGCAAGCCGATGCCAAAATGGATTTTGGCGCTCATCGCCCTTCTCGTCGTGATGGAAGGGTTCGGCTTTTCCTACTTGCTCGGCGGCTTCATGGCGGCGGAGAGTTCGGAGAATACGCGTCAATTGCTGATGGTTGGCATCGTTGTGGTGCTCGCCTCGGTGCTACTATGGACGACCCATGCTGCGGGACACCAACTGTTTCGCACCAATCTTTTGCGTGATTGTTTCAAACAACATCAGGCAAGTGACGAGGATCATGGTTTCACATCTCGGATTATCAAACTCAACGAGCGGCAATCGATCGACGATGACGTGCCCGAACATGTTCAGTGCGCCAATCGTATTGCCACTCGGCCCGGTGACCGGGGCAGCTATAGCTGGATGTGGATCACGCTGACGTTCATTGTCATCGTGGCGATCGGTTCTACGGTCCTTCGGATGGAAACACTTGCCTCAACTGAAGCAGATGAAGCTATTTCCGGCGCTCCCCAGCTATTCCAGGCGGCAGCAACAGCCGTCGCCGCTGCGGTTGCCGCAGCCCCGGACGCCGGCGCGATCGCCCGCCACAACGCGGCGCTGGCGGGATTTGTCCTACTTGCCGTTATTTTTCTGATAACGCAGGCCGTCGGCATGAGTGTCGGCTATAAATATGGCTTTGTCGGTATGCAGAGCATGCAGGCCTATAAGGCCACGTCGGGCGAGCCCGACTATCATTCCTATTTCGCTCCGTTCCAGCACAAGATGAACGTCGCCCGGCTTAGGCTTCACAAATTGCATCAGCTTCTTGAGTCGGGTGCGCCGAAGCACATGGAATTCACGAAGACCTTTCTGGACTTCATCGTCGAGGAGAGGAAACGTGGCGCGCTCGACCTCCATGAGCCACCCAAAGAGCCAACTTATGACGAAATGGTCGACGAACCCTCAGTGACCACTGCGGAGGCAGAGCCAAAGGCGGCACAGTCGACTAAACCGCGCATGGCGGTCGTGTCGGAAACCCAATCGGAGTTTGAGGGCAAGCCGCAAGGCGAGTCTCCTGCCGTTGCGTAACCGGGGACTTGATCAATGAATTTTGTACGTATCACGATTGGCCTTAGCCTTGCTGTCGCCACGGCAATCCCGGCAACGGCAGCCAATAACGCCGTGCCAAGCTGCTACAAGAATTACCCGGCGATCGGCCTCATACCTGCGGCACCGGTGCGGGAAACCTTTGTCTTCGTGGACCAGACGACTCCGATTAGCGAAGAGATGAAGGCAAGCCTGCAGGAAAGTCTGTCTGCCCTGATTGGGCCGGGGTCAGCCTTCACTGTCGCGAGTTTTTCAGAAGCCGCGCCGGGCAGGTTTCCTGTCATCATCACGTCAGGTGTGATCGAGGCCGGGGTGCCGCCGCAACAGCGCGGCGATATTTCTGTGCCAAAGCTGAAGCAGTTCGATTCCTGCCTCATTCAACAGGCCGCTTTCGGGGCAAGGGAGGCAACAAAGGGCGTGTTTTCAACGCTTTCTGGGGCGACGGGCAGCTTTGCTCATTCGGAGGTGATGGCGAGCCTGCAGCAGCTTTCGAGGCGCGTCGCGGCCTCTCCCGCGAGAGATCGCATCGTCATCCTGGTGTCGGACATGCTCGAACATTCGAGCACCACCAGCTTTTACGAAAAACAGACCATCCGCCTGCTCAACCCAGCCGAAGAACTGGCGAAGATTAAAAAGGCCGACCTGCTGGGTGATTTCCATAGTGCCAGGGTTTATGTTGTCGGCGCAGGCTCGATCCCCATCAAGGGTATCCGGCCCCACGCCCAAATGACTGCATTGGAAGCGCTCTGGCGCAAGTGGTTTGCGGCATCGAACGCACGTGTCGGTGAATTCGGTGCGCCAAACCTGCTTACGCCGATCCCACCCAAATAAGCCCGTTCAATTTGCGTGCCTACCAAAGCAATATTGCAGCCACAATTGATTTAAATTCAATTGACCCCAACCAGCTGGAAAATAGCATTTATTGACGGGTTTTACAGAGTATGCCTGAACTTAGCATTTGGTCAACTCGCTACATATCGCGACGTATGGAAAGAGCGCTAATTTTCCTCTGCGAAATTGGCGGAGCCGGGATTGCTATCAGCTTCCCGAACTTCCGTGCGATTGGGACTATTTTTATTATTGTCGGGGCAATTCCCTTGGCTAGGGTTGGCTGGGTGTATCTCAAGTCCAAGTCAATTAGCTTCGGTGTGGTCGCGATCGGGGGTGTCTCACTTGCTATCTTTCTCGCTGGGATGGCTGCGTGGAAACTCCTTCCTTCTCCCGGCGGCAGGGCGGAATTGCCGGCGAGCGATAGCGGGCCACCCGTTCTGCCGATTGCAGCAACCGGTGTGGCGACTGAAGGAAATGCCGTGCTGCTCAATGGTCGGAAGCGGGACCCCAAGGCAGGTCAACCCGAAACCGGGGGGGCAACCCTGACCAACAATGCCGTGCCGAGCTGCTATGAGGCGATTTCGGTCAGCGTCATTCCAGCACCGCCAACCCGCGAAACATTTGTTTTTATCGACCAGGCGACCCCCATTGATCTGACAATGAGGTCATCGCTGCGGGAAAGCCTCGCCGCACTTGTCACGGAGGGCACGGCATTTACGATCGCGAGTTTTTCCGGATCAGAAGCAGGAAAATTTCCAATAATAATTGGATCCGGTGTGATTGAGCCGCCTGTCCCGCCACAATACCGCAACAATATTCCTGTGAAACAACTCGCAGAACTAGATAACTGCCTGATGAAACAGTCTGCGTACGGGACGCAGGAAGCTTCAAAAGGGTTATCTACAGCGATTGAAGGGGCCGGAGACGGTTTTGCGCCGTCGGAAGTTCTGTGGAGCCTGAAACAACTGTCCGCGCGCGTTGCGGCCTCACCATCAACAGATCGCGTGGTCTTACTGGTGTCAAGCATGTGGGATCGCTCGATCACAAAGATCTCACTATTTGGTGAAATCCGCACCCCTGACCCGGACGCCGCGCTGATAGGGGTCACGAAACGTGACCAGATTGGTGATTTCCGTGGCGCGCGCGTCTACATTGTTGGCGCGGGCCTTAGTCCAAGGGGGCACGAACCTTCATTTGCGGAAATGACAGCGCTCGAAGCCTTTTGGCGCAAGTGGTTTGCGGTATCGAACGCACGGGTAGCCGAATTCGGCGCGCCGAACCTGCTTACGCCGATTCCGCCAAAATAAGTCTTCCCCGCTACTGGCAGCGGCTAGGCGGCGCCGAATAGCCGCAAACAGGGATTTGTGGTGGCTCGCAGCTAGCCGCACCGCCTAACGCGGGACCCTTGGCTTAACGCGGAACGGCTTGGTTGGTGATGGGCGCGGCTTGTTCGATGGCGACAGGCGCGGGCGTTCCGGGGCGCCGCGGTTCGGGGCTCCCCGATGCGGCTGGTGTGGCGCGGGACCGCCATCCGATGGCTCAATTCGGACGCTGCCTTCATCGGTTGCACCGTCGTCGGCGGTGCGTTTGACCGCAGCGGCGAACTTGGCGGCGATGGCGCGCGGCACCTGAAACAGCGTTTCATCCGGACCGATGCGGATCGCGCCGACCTCATTCTTGGTGATGTGGCCACGACGGCAGAGCAGCGGCAACACCCAGCGCGGGTCGGCATTCTGACGGCGGCCGATATTCATGCGGAACCAGACGATGTCATCGAACCCGGCGCGGTGGCCGGATTCAGCGGCGGCAACCGCGTTGGTCCGTGCCGTGCCATCGATCAGATCTTCGGCCTGCGGCAGCCGCGCGCGCAGCGCACGGACGAACATGCCGGCGATGTCTTCGGCAGTGCGCTCCGTCAGCAACCGGGCACCGAGTTCGCGGTCGACTTCATCAAGCTCAACGGGTTGCAGCAAGGATTCGAGCAAGCGCTCCTGATCCTTGCGGCGGATGTCGTCCGGCGTCGGTGCGTTCATCCATTCGGTCTCGATCCGCGCGCCTCGCAGCATATTCTCGACGCGGCGGCGCTGATGAAATGGCACGACAAGGATCGCGGTGCCTTTTTTACCGGCGCGGCCCGTGCGGCCCGAACGGTGCTGCAGGCCCTCGGCATCGCGCGGCAGCTCGACATGGATGACCAGCGACAGGCTCGGCAAATCGATGCCACGCGCCGCAACGTCGGTGGCAACACAGACGCGGGCCCGGCGGTCGCGCAGCGCCTGTAACGCCTGATTGCGCTCTGATTGGCTGTGTTCGCCCGACAACGCCACGGCACCAAAGCCACGGTCAACGAGGCTGGCGTGCAGATGGCGGACATTGTCGCGCGTCGCGCAGAACAACATCGCAGTCTCGGCTTCATGCAGGCGCAGCAGGTTGACCACGACATTTTCGATGTCTGCGGGCGCCACTGTCACCGCCTGATAGTTGATGTCGCCGTGGCCGCGCTCGTCGCCGACGGTGGAAATCCGCAGCGCATCGCGCTGATAGCGTTTGGCCAGCGCGACGATCGGACGCGGCATCGTGGCTGAAAATAACAGCGTGCGGCGTTCAGCCGGCGTTGCATCGAGGATTTCTTCGAGATCCTCCCGAAAGCCCATATCGAGCATCTCGTCGGCTTCATCGAGCACGGCGACCTGCAAAGCCGACAGGTCCAGCGCGCCGCGTTCAAGATGATCCCGCAACCGCCCCGGCGTGCCGACGACGATATGCGGTCGCTGCGCCAGACTGCGGCGTTCCTTCGAAGCGTCCATCCCGCCAACACAGGACACGATCGCGGCCCCGGCCCCGGCGTACAGCCAGATCAATTCGCGGCTGACCTGCAAGGCCAGCTCGCGCGTTGGGGCAACGATCAGGACCTGCGGTGACCGCACCGGCATCACCCGGTCGCGGTCGCCAAGCAGTTCGGCCGCCATCGCCAGCCCGAACGCCACGGTTTTGCCGGATCCGGTCTGCGCCGAAACAATCATGTCGCGGCCGACCGCCTCCTCCCGGAGAACGGATGCTTGGACAGGCGTGAGCTCCACATAGCCGCGTGCGGCCAGCGCTTCGCCGAGAACCGGCGGTACATTTGTAAAGGTCATTCCCCCCCTTCGGTCCGGAACGCGCGGATATCAAGCCTTGACACGTGTTACCTTGTAATGACATTAATTATGCCAATAGATTGGAACACTGAAATGCAGGTCCTTCGCACGCCCGATGAACGGTTCTCCGGACTGGTGGATTACCCGTTTGCCCCGCACTATCAGACCATTCGGGATGCCGATGGCACTGCGCTACGCCTCCATTATATTGACGAGGGCCCCCGTGACGCGGCCCCGGTGCTGCTGATGCACGGAGAGCCGAGCTGGTCCTATCTGTACCGCAAGTTCGTGCCAACGCTCGCGGCAAGCGGCCACCGCGTTGTCGCCCCCGACCTGATCGGCTTTGGCAAGTCCGACAAGCCGGCCGCCCGGACCGACTATACCTATGAACGCCATGTCGCGTGGATGAGCGATTGGCTGACCGCGACCAACCTGACCGGCATCACCCTGTTCTGTCAGGATTGGGGCGGCCTGATCGGTCTGCGACTCGCCGCCGCCTTTCCCGAACGCTTTGCCCGGCTGGTCATCGCCAACACCGGCCTGCCGATTGGCACCGGATGGTCGGCAGGGTTCGATGCCTGGTTGAAGTTCAGCCAGTCGGTGCCCGATTTCCCGGTCGGCTCCATCGTCAATGGCGGCACGACGCGCGATCTGACGCCCGCCGAAATCGCTGCCTATGACGCACCGTTCCCGGATGAAAGCTACAAGGAAGGCGCGCGCCAGTTTCCGACACTGGTGCCGGTCACCCCGGACCATGCCTCGGTCGCCGAAAATATCGCTGCCTGGAAAGTCCTGTCAGCATTCGACAAGCCGGTGCTGACCTGCTTCAGCGACAAGGATGCCGTGACCAGGGGCGGGGAGACCCTCATCATCGACCGTATCCCCGGCGCGAAGGGTCAGAAGCACATGATTATCGAGGGCGGCGGCCACTTCCTCCAGGAAGATGCGCCCGAGCGGCTATGCACCATCATCGACGATTTCATCCGGGCCTGAGGGATCAAACGATGCAAGTCACCAACGAAGTCCATCCATCGTCCGCTAGGGCCATCGCCTTTTTCAGCGCAGCCGATCAGGGCCCGATGGTCATGGTCAATCTGCTGAAATTCAAGGACCAGGCTGATTATCCCGAAGGCTCGGGCTATGGCCCCTGCACCGGGGCCGAGGCTTATGCCCGCTATGGCGCTGCGGTGGTGGCTTGCCTGACAGCTGTCGGTGGCCGTCCCGTCTACGCTGGTGCCGTGACCGGCATCATCCTTGGCGAGGTCGAGGCGCTGTGGGACATGGTGGCGCTTGCTGAATATCCATCGCCTGCCGCCATGATGCAGATGGTCCAGAGCCCCGAATATAAGGTGATCGAAATCCACCGGACGGCTGGTCTCGCGGGACAGCTCAACATCCGAACCCGGCAGGGGGGTGTCTAGTGCCTGTTTCACCTCGATTGAATCACAGGCCCCCGCTCATCCTGAGCGAAGTCGAAGGACGCACCCCAGCCGACACTGCGTCCTTCGACTTCGCTCAGGATGAGCGGGCTAGGTGGGCGTTTCCATTCAGCTGAAACAGACTCTGGGACGGTTCATAGACAAACCTGATCGGAAAAGCGGCCAGGGCCTTAGCCGACGAACACCCGGGCCACTTTGGCCATCGAACACCAATAAAGGTCGCGATTCCAGCCGACGCTTGGGAATACCACCCCCTGCATCAATCCGCCGATACAGGTCCGCCCGCGCTCGACCCCTGTTTCGATATCGAGCATCACGACATGTTCGCCGCCCTTGCCAAAATCGTTGGTGATCAACTCTCCCGTGTCGGGGAACAGGATCATGTGGCTGGCACACCCGATACCGGCCTTTTGCCAAAGCGGCTGCAACCGCTCGCCACCAAACCGCCAAGCCCGCATCACCTTGTTGGCGGAGTCGAAGCCAACCACGATTCGGCGGGACACATCGACAACCGGTGGATTGGTGATGCTGCCACCCGGCAGGCCGCTGACATCAATCGCCTGATTGTCGGCGGCATCGTGCAACGAGACCCGGATCAGTCGATTGGCGGTCGGGCTGACGCCGGCTCCGATCATTTTGGTCCGGTATCGGTGCTGACCATTGTCCATGAACCAGGCATTGGTGCCGTCCAGCACCATATCCCAGCCGTGGGTCTGCCGCGTTCCTGCCGCATAATTGAACACCCAGGTCGGATCACGCGCCAGCCCTGCCTTCTCGCCCCAGACATAGCGGAATATCGACCGGGTGCCGACCACGTAGATCATCTCGCCATCCGAACTCAATCGCGCGATCGACGGCTCCGGCACCTCCAGTGGGGTGTGGACCTGCAACATGGTGTCAGGGTCGACGACGCTGAGAATGGCGTGGTGGCGCTCCGACAGGTTCTTGGTGACGATCAGGCCGGTGTCGAGGATGACAAAGCCATTGTGCGGCTGGTTCACCGGCAGCTCAAGCGAGCCGGTCAGGCGGCAGTGCCGATCCAGCCGGTGGGCATAGCGCCCGTACACGACATACAGATTGCCGTTGGCATGCACCGCCATACCGCCCGGCCACATCGGGCCACCCATCAACCGCGGTGATCGGTCGAGGGTCTGCAAGGTATCGGGATCAAGACGCTCAACCCGCGATGTCGTGGACAAGCCAATTTTGGCCCGCAGCGCCGAATGCGTCAGTAGGAACACCTCACCGGGCGCGCCCAACACGGTCATCGTCGACAGCATTTTGCTGCGGCTTATGTTGCGGAGCATTTCTCCGGGTTTGAGGTCAATCCCGGGCACGCCATGCGGTGTTGCCGGCCGTGCGGGGCCGCCATCCTCAGCTGGCCACGGGCTGTCAAAATAGCCGGTCACGCACCGCGGCGGCGGCGTACGATGAGCAGGCCCGCCATCAGCACCAGCGCTGCTGCGCCCATCGCTCCCAGCATTCGCAGCTTCGGCCATAGCCGGGTTTCCTTGGCGTTGATTTCAACCTGATCGGGGGCAGTATAGCCGTCGGGCATTGGTAGCACGCCATCGCTTTTTGCAAATGCGGCATAATCGGCCTGCATCGCGGCGAACTGCGCCGGTTCGGCTTTCGCAATGTCGCGCACCTCGCCCGGATCGGCGACGATATCGTACAGATGCCAGCCCGCATCGCCATAGGGCGGCAGGTTCTTCACCAATTTGTAGTCGCCCTTGAACAGCACCGCATTGCCCGACAGTTCGTAACCGAGCGGACGGTCCGCCGGATGGACCGCTACCGCGGCCCCGGTCAGCATCGGCTCCAGGCTGAACCCGCGCATCGGTTCGACCTCGCGCCCGGCAAAGCGCCCCTGTTGCACGGGAACCCCAGCCAGCCCGAGGAGGGTCGGCGCAACATCGGTCACATGGGCAAAGCCTGCCGCAACCGTGCCGCGCACCATGGCGGCATTGCCCGGCCAGGCGACGATCAGCGGCACCCGCAAACCGCCCTCGCTCGCGGTGAATTTATAGCCACGCAGCGGCGCGGACGCAGCACTTGCAAAACTCGCCCCGATCGCGGTGAACGAACCGGGCCTGCCCTGCTGATCGGTGTCGAGATTGTAATAATAATCGGCGATGGCGGCGTTGAAGCGGCTGCTCTGTGGATCAAGCGCTTCGGGGCCGTTGTCGGACAGGAACACAAACACCGTATTGTCATACTGGCCGGTGGCTTTCAGGTGCGCGATCAGTCGCCCGATCTCCCGGTCCATCGCCTCGGCCATCCCGCCGTAAGCCGCCATTGCCCCGGCCCGCTGGGCCTTCTCCGCAACACTCAGCGCATTCCAATTTCCTGTGCTCGGCATCGTGACCATCGCCATGCCTTGGGGCATCACACCCCTTGCCATCGCCCCCGCCCGGCGTTCCTGCCGCAGAACGGTCCAGCCAGATTGATAGCGTTTGGCATAGCGGGCGATGTCGGCATCTGGTGCCTGCACCGGAATGTGGTTGGCGAGGAAATTGACGGAGGCGAGGAACGGCTTGCCGCTGGTCGAATCGCGGTCGAGGTAGTCGATCATCTTGCTAACGATGAAGCGCGACGAATAGAAATTCCCCGGAAGATCAGCCGGCTTCCCGTCCTCCGTCCAATCGGCCCTGTCATAGAGCAGCAGGTTGGGCTTGTTCTCGAAGTTGTCAGCGCCTGACGCGGCCAGCGCAAAGGCATGATCATAGCCATGCGCTGTTGGCAGCTTGTCCGGGGCCTTCCCAAGGTGCCATTTTCCCGTGAAATAGGTTCGGTAGCCCGCCGCGTGCAGCTGATCCGCGATGGTCACCACCCGACCATTAAGCTCCGCCCCATAGCCGGGCTTGCCGCGGTGCGCTGCCGGGATGGTTTCGGGCATGTTACCCAGCCCGGCGCGGTGGCTGCTGACGCCGGTCTGCAACATCGCCCGGGTTGGCGCGCACGACCCGGCAACGTGGAAGTTGGAAAACCGCACGCCTTGGGCGGCCAGCGCATCGATGTTGGGCGTGCGGATTTCGCCGCCATAGCTGCCGACATCGGTGAAGCCCCAGTCATCAGCGAGCAGAATGACGATGTTCGGGCGCGCCGGAGCCGGGACTGGCGCGGCCGCTGTCAGCGCCGTCAGCAAGGCCGCACTGGCCAGTCGATGGTTTGTCACCTGCGCCCCCCGATCACATGAGTTTGGTCTGGATGATGTCGGTCCTCCCGGCGGGCAGGCTGAACATCATGCCATCTTCGCCCACGATAATCGGGCCACTGAACCGGGAGCGGGCCTCCCCCAGAAACGCCGGATAGAAAAACCGTGACGGAATGGCTGGCACAATATGGCTCAGCACCAGCTGTTTAACACCGGCCTTCCTTGCCTGATCGGCCGCTTCCTCCGGCGTCGTGTGATAGTTCAGGATATCACGGGTGATCTGCGCGGTGTTGCGGATGCCCTTTGCCTCCAGTCCCTCGGTCAGCAGTTTGACCAGCCGGGGCTGCAACGCTTCGTGGACAAGCAGATCGGCACCCTTGGCGGCGGCCACCAGCGACGGCACGGCCTTGGTGTCGCCACTGATCACGACCGACCGACCCTTATAGTCAAAGCGGTAGCCGACGGCGGGCTCGATGGGTCCGTGGTCGATCCGGAAGGCTGTCACCTTCAGGCCGTCCGCCGCCAACACGACGGCGCTGTCCCCCTGACCGGCTTGCGGAAGCGCAAACGCCGCCGCCACCGCGCCCGCCCCTGATGGCGGCGCAATCGCTTCGCCGTGGTGCGCGGTCCGATACCCGTTGTCGATGGCGTAGGCGGCATTGAAGCCCGCGATCACCCGCTCGACTCCGGTTGGTCCATGGACCGGCAGCGGCACGGTCGCCGACGCGCCGGTCCAGCGCAGCATCATCATCGGCCCCATCCCGTCGATATGGTCGGAATGGAAATGCGTCAGGAACACGCCCTCGATCCGGGCATTGGGCAGCCCCATCAGCGCAATGTTGCGCGCTGCCCCCTCCCCGGCATCGACCACGAACATATGCTTGCCGGCAATCACGACATTGCAGGGACCGGCACGGGTTGGGTTCGGCAGCGGCGACCCGGTTCCACACAACGCGATATGAAGGCCGTCGGGAAGGTCCGCAGTCGCGTCGCGTCCAACGCGAGCACTGACCGCCCGCTTTAGGACGGCTGTACCGATTTCTGCCTGGAATTGCGTCACGGCCAAGCCCGCAACCAGCACCACCGCCGTCAGGGACGCCGCGATTTTCCAGCCTCTCCCCATGCCCAGCCTCCAGAGCTTGATGCCCATGTCCTCACAACATGCACCGAGATTATGGCATTATCAATGCCGTAATCTTGCGCTCGGCCAATGCTGTGATATTGTGATCCCGGCAACAAGACCGGGGGAGGTTCAAATGCGCGGGATCATGCGGGGCGTCATCGGCCTGGTCGGGCTGTTCAACATCCTGATCGGCCTTGGTTTCCTGTTCACGCCGGCCAAGCTTGCGACCGCCTTCTTCCTGACCCCGATCGGGACCCAGGGCATGGCGACTTTGCGAGCCGATTTTCCGGGCTTTTTCATCGGCGCGTCCCTGTTCGCGCTGGCAGGCGCGATCCGGAATCGGGCAGCCCCGCTGTTGGTACCTCTGGTCCTGGTTTCACTGGCCCTGACGGGACGCTTGGTCAGCCTCGCGCTGGACGGCTTTGCGCCAACGGCGGTGCAGCCAATGGTGATTGAAGCGGTGATGGTCCTGATATTGATCGTTGGTTACCGCACCCTGCCTTCGTCGAAATCCGTCTGATGGTCCGCCGCCTGCCCTCGATCACGTTGGCGCTCTTTGCAGCGATCAATATCCTGCGCGGCAGCATCCACAGTTTCGCACCCGACGGCGGGGCCCACTCCATCGCTGGACTCGATCTTAACAGCCAAAGTGCGACGATCCTCGCGCTATTTGCCTCAATCGGACTGATGCAGCTGAGCCTTGGCCTGTTTGAATTGTGGGTCCTCGCCCGCAAGCCCGCTCTGGTGATTCCGGTGCTCGCCCTGCAAAGTGTGCAGACCCTGCTCGGAGTCGTTCATCTGTATTTTTACCGCCCACTTCCGGTCGTGGTGCCGGGCGCTGCCTTCAATCTGGGATTGCTCGCGGTCGTTGCGCTCACCTGGATTGCCTATCTGACAAGGAACCGAACATGAGGCCGTCTGTCAAAATACTGCTCGGAACCGTTGCCGTTCTTGGCATCGGGCTCTGGGCCGGTGGCGATTATATCAGGCTGCACATGCCGGGCTGGCTTGGCGGTCGCACTGCGCCGGGTCAGCCGGTCGTCTGGTCGCAGGGCCCGGCCACTGCGCCGGTCGGACAGCGTCCGCCGAACATCATCCTGATCATGGCCGACGACCTTGGCATCAATGATATCAGCCTGACCGGAACCGGGGTCGCCGGCGTGAAAACCCCCAACATCGATGCCATCGGACAACAGGGCGTCGCTTTTGCCAATGGCTATGCCGGGAACGCCACCTGCGCCCCGTCGCGCGCCGCGCTGTTGACCGGTCGCTACCCGACGCGCTTCGGCTATGAATTCACCCCGACCGATACCAAAATCCCGAAATGGTTCCCGACCAGCCTGTTCCGGCCCGACGCGATGTTCGCCCGCAACATTGCCCATATGGAGAGTGATTCACCGCACAAGCCAATCTTTGACGAAGCCGCCGCAACCAACGCCGCGCCACCGGGTGCCAAGGGCGTCCCTGCGGCCGAAATTACCGTCGCTGAACAGTTGAAGACCCGCGGCTATCACACCATCCACCTCGGAAAATGGCACCTTGGCGAAGCCAAGGGTATGCGGCCCGAGGATCAGGGCTTTGATGAAAGCCTTGGTTTCATCATCGGTGCCCAGATGTTCCTGCCGGAGGGTGACCCGAACGTCGTCAATGCCAAACAATCCTTCGACCCGATCGACAAATATCTCTGGGCCAACCTGCCGTACAGCGTCCAGTTCAATGGCAGCCCGCGCTTTGCGCCGGATCGCTACATGACCGATTATCTGACCGAACAGGCGCTGGCCGGCATCCGCGCCAACCACAACCGGCCGTTCTTCATGTATCTCGCCTACAATGCCCCGCACACGCCGTTGCAGGCGCTGAAATCAGACTATGCAGCGCTGTCTCACATCAAGGATCACCGGCTGCGGGTTTATGCCGCGATGGTCCGGGCGCTTGACCGGGGCGTCGGCAAGGTGATGGCGGAGTTGAAAGCGCAAGGCCTTGATGACAACACGCTCGTTATATTTTCATCGGACAATGGCGGGGCGAATTACATTGGCCTGCCGGAGATCAACCGGCCGTATCGCGGCTGGAAGGCAACCTTCTTTGAAGGGGGAACCAAGATCCCGTTCATGATGCGCTGGCCCGGGAAGATCGCGCCCGCCTCCCACTATGCCGCCCCGATCAGTCACTTTGACATCTTTGCAACCGCCAGCGCGGCAGCTGGGGCACCCCTGCCCAAAGACCGCACGATCGATGGTGTTGATGTCATGCCGTTCGTCAGCGGCACCAATCCCGGCGTCCCGCACCAGACGCTGTTCTGGCGCAGCGGCAACTACCGCGTTGTTCGTGATGCTGACTGGAAGTTGCAGTCGCTCGATCTGCCCCGCAAGGACCTGTTGTTCGATCTGAAGGCTGATCCCACCGAGCAAAAGGATGTCGCAGCGGCCAACCCGGCGGTCGTTGCCGCCCTGCTGGCGAAACTCAAAGCCCACGACGCCGACCAGAAGCCCGCCGCCTGGCAACCCCTGGTTCGGTCACCTATCGCCATCGACCGCCCGCTCGGCACCAAGCCCAAACCCGGCGAGGCCTATATTTATTGGTCGAACTGACGAACGCTGATAAATGCCCACCGCAATGACTGCCGCCACTCCTTCGCCTGACGGTCGCCGCCGCCGCTCTGAGCGCAGCCGCGACCGGATCATCACCGCGATGATCGAGCTGGTGGAGGGCGGCGCGATCACCCCCAGCGCCGAGGACGTGGCGGCCCGGGCTGAAGTCGGCCTGCGCAGTGTCTTCCGGCATTTTCGCGATATGGAAAGCCTGTACCGGGAGATGTCGCTGCGCATTTCAAGCCAGTATCAGATGTGGCTGGTGCCGTTCGAGTCACCGGATTGGCGCGGCCAGCTTGCCGAAACCATCGACAGGCGCCTGACCACCTACGAACGGCTGATGCCGTTTAAACGGGCCGCTGACGCGCACCGCCACGAATCCCCGTCGATGCAGACGGACTATCTGGCGACACTCCGGTTGATGCGGGCGCGGCTCGAATCGATTCTGCCAACCGATTGCGCCAGCGATCTGGTCGAGGCGCTTGATCTGTTGCTGAGCTTCGAGGTTTGGCAGCGTCTGCGCCGCGAGCAGGCCCTGTCCGAAGCCGACGCGCGCCGTGTGATCAGCCAGCAGGTTGAACGGTCGATGGTCCGGATCACTGGCTGATTGCAGCGCTTCGCGGATTGCATGAACTGTTGACCGCGCTACAGTCGGGCAACAAGCGGTGGGGGCAGACGGGCGATCATGAAGATATCGCAGGCAATCGGGACAGCAGTCTGTGCGATGCTGATGCTGGCCTCATGCGGCGGGGGTGGCACGAGTACGTCGCCTGCTGCAAATCCGGTTGTGACGCCAACAGCGGTCGGTCTGTTCACCCAGCCCGCGCAGGTTGCTCTGACGTCCGCCGAGGTCGGCCAGATTGTGGCGCAGGCCGCCGAAGAAGCTGCGGCGCGCGGTCGTCCGTCGGTCATTGCCGTGACCGACCGCGTCGGCAACGTGCTGGCGGTGTTCCGGATGACGGGGGCACCGGCGACGGCGATTCTGCGCGCCGGGACGGTTGGCAACACCGATTTTCAGGGTGTTGGGGTTCCAGCCGCCCTCGCTGCCATCTCCAAGGCGATCACCGGGGCCTATCTGTCATCGGGCGGCAACGCCTTTTCAACCCGCACCGCCAGCATGATCGTCCAGGAACATTTCCCGCCAAGCGCCGTCACACCGGGGCTGGAAAGCGGGCCGCTGTTCGGCGTGCAGTTCAGCCAATTGCCCTGTTCGGACCTGTCTCGCCGCTTTATCGGCACGGCGACGCCCGATGCCTTGATCGGGCCGAAGCGCGCGCCGCTCGGCCTTGCTGCTGACCCCGGCGGCCTCCCGCTCTACAAGGGCGGGGTTGTCGTTGGTGGTATCGGGGTGATGGGCGACGGTGACTACGGCCTTGATACCGAAGTGCGCGATGTCGATACCGACGACGAAGAACTGATCGCGGTTGCTGGAACCGTCGGGTTTGCAGCGCCGGTTGAAATCCGCGCGGATCGCGTGTCCGTCGATGGCTCGACGCTGCGCTACATCGATCAGGACGCGTCGGCGTTGCGCACATCCCCGGCGTCTGCCCGCAGTTTTGCCGCCGTATCAACCGCACTCGGCAGCCTGACTGCCGTAACTGGCTATTACGGACCGGCGACCCTGGCTCCGCTGGCCGGCACACCTTATGGGACCGAAGCCTCGGGCATCCGCAAGGCCACAACCGCCGAATTCAATGACCCCGATGCATACATCCTCACCGATGGTTCGGGCGTAAACCGTTACCCGATCCGGGGCGGCACCGATGCTGGTGACGTGGCGACGCCGCTCACCGCCACTGAGACCCGCGCCCTGCTGGAGGAGGCGTTCAAGGTCATGGCCCGCGCCCGCGCCCAGATCCGGCGGCCGCTCGATAGCCGGGCCGAAGTGTCGATCTCGGTCATTGACACGCGCGGTGTCGCGCTTGGTCTGGTGCGCTCCCCTGACGCGCCAATCTTTGGCATCGACGTCTCGCTCCAGAAAGCGCGCACCGTGGCATTGCTATCTGGCCCTCGTGGTGCGGCAGACCTTGGCCGTGCCCGCCTTCGCAGTGGTGCAGCCGATCCGAACGTGCGGGACTTTGTCGCGCGGTTTCAGGCATTCCTCTCGGGTCCGGCTGGGGCCCTCACCGGTGCCGTCGCATTCGGTGACCGATCGGTCGGCAACCTCGCCCGCCCTTATTATCCTGACGGCGAGGTTGGGCGTCCCAACGGCCCGCTATCGCGCCCGATTGGGCAGTTCAGCCCCTTCTCCACGGGGCTCCAGTCAGCATTGATTACGGAAAATGTCGTTCAACACGTCTTCTTCGTCGCGTTGAACGGCGCGAGCGCGGACACGGCGGCCCGCTGCACCTTCCTGCCGGACGCCGCGCCGGGGCAGAACCGCCTCCAGAACGGCCTGCAAATCTTCGCAGGCGCAGTCCCGGTCTATCGTGGCAATGTCATGGTCGGCGCGATTGGCGTCTCGGGCGATGGTATCGACCAGGATGACATGATCTCCTTCCTCGGGACCAACAACGCCAGCGTCCGCCTCGGGGCCAGCATCACCAACGCACCGGTTGCCATCCGCGCCGATCAGGTTGTCGTGCCCGTAGGGGCCGGTGCCCGCCTGCGCTATGTCAGCTGCCCGTTCGCGCCGTTCATCGATTCCAACGCGAATAACGTCTGTCAGGGGTTGTAGCCTGACTTGGCGCTCTCCCGCTGTCGGAATTCTTTACACATATTTCTGGCATAGCACATCTGATTCTATTTTTATCGTTTAATTTCAATGCTTTGGTAGTTTGGCGCGGGTATTGCCTGTGTTACTACAACACCGCCAGTCCGGGCGCTGGGGGAGTTGGCTGACATGACGAAAACCTGGATGCGCAGCGCGGTTGTGGCGACGCTTGGTTGGGCGATGCTGGCCGGCACGGCTGAGGCAACGGTCATCACCTATAATTTCAGCACGCCGATTACGAATTATTACAACAACACGCCCACCGGAACCTTTGCCGGAAGCTTTTCGATCGACACTGCAATACTGGCGCAGTCTACGACCTCAGGCAGCAACGACCCTGATTTTGGCTATGTCCAGTACCGAAGCTTTGATCCGGCGATCAGGCCGGTAACGGTCACGACTGCGGTCAGCGGCATCCCCGACGATGCTTTGGCGAACTCGCTTCTGGGGGGAGCACCGACCTATAGCAGCAACTATCTGTACCAAGGCACCGGAACCCAGTTTTTGAATGCCTATGGGTCCCCCTATTTCCAACTGCGTTTCGAAGAATTTTTCAACACCGATTCCACCGCCGCCGACGGCACGATGACCAGCAGCTTTGATGCTCGGGTGATCGCCCTCGAATTTATTGGCGCGGGAACGATGATCGTTGATGGCTATATGCTGCCAACCTCGGGGTCAGGGACCGTCAGCGCCCTTCTGAGCCGTAGCCGTGGCTTCGACCAATTTGCCAGCAATGGTGACTATCTCGGCGGGAGCTATGAAGCAGTCTCCCTCCGCGCGGAGGGTGGTCACACGACCGCCGACGCGGTGCCCGAGCCCGCGGCGCTCGGGCTGTTGGGGCTGGGGATGATCGGCCTGGCAATACGGCGGCGTCGGGGCTAACGGACAGCGCCGCGCTGGCGCAGCGGCCCGGCTTGGCGCATGATTGTGGGCGTGACCAACGCGCCTGATCATCCCGCCCGCATCCTCGCTGCCGAATGGCGGGCGAGTTTGCAGCATCAGCGGCGGCTGTCACCACACACGGTCAAGGCTTATGGCAACACCGCCTTCGGCTTTGTCGCGTTTGCAGGCGGTCATCTGGGCCGGGCTGTGGATCCAGCCGCGCTGGCCAGCCTGACGCTTACCGATTTCCGGTCCTATCTCGCGGTGCGCCGCGCCGGCGGGCTGGTCAATGCTTCGGTGGCGCGCGAAGTGTCCGCACTCAGGACGTGGTTCGACTGGCTGGGCGTGCAGCACGGGATCAAGTGCGCGGCCATTGGCAGCCTGAAATCACCGCGCCTGCCGCGCCGGGTGCCGCGTCCGCTCGCGCCGGCTGACGCAGCAGCGGTGGCCGACGAAGCCGCTGCCAATGCCAGCGAGCCGTGGGTCGCGGCGCGCGACACCGCTGTATTGTTGCTGCTGTATGGCAGCGGTCTGCGGGTGGCCGAAGCGCTGGCGCTCGACGGCGGGATACTGCCGCTGGGGGAAACACTGGTGGTCACCGGCAAGCGCAACAAAACCCGCATCGTGCCGCTGCTCCCGGTGGTACGCGCGGCGATTGAGCATTATGCGCAGCTCGCCCCCTATCCCCCGGCGCGCGGCGAGGCGCTGTTCCGCGGCGCACGGGGCGGACCGCTCGATTCAGGGTTGGTCCGCAAGGCGATGCGGGTGGCGCGCGCCGGGCTCGGCTTGCCGCCTTCGGCGACCCCGCACGCCCTGCGCCACAGCTTTGCGACACATCTGCTCGGGCGCGGTGCTGACCTGCGGGCGATCCAGGAACTGCTCGGCCACGCCAGCCTGTCCTCGACGCAAATCTACACCGCCGTCGACACCGCGCAGCTGATGGACGTGTATCGGAACGCCCACCCAAGGGCCTGACCGCCCGCGCTGCGGCGCTCTACATCGCTGATTCGATCATCGCGGCATATTCGTCGGGGGTCGCCCGGCGCGGGTTGGAGAAGGACGACATATCCTTCATCGCATGGGTCACCAGGTCGGCGATCCGGTCGCGCGACAGACCCATAGCGACCAGCCCGGCCGGTAGCCCGATCTCGGCGTTCATCCGCTCGACCGCCTCGGCCAGATCGGCCCCCGCGCCAAGCCCCATCGCCTGCCGCACCCGGACATATTTTTCGGCACACACATCGGCGTTGAACCGCAGCACCGTCGGCAGAAACACGGCATTCAACGTGCCGTGGTGCAGCCGCAAATCTTCGATCCGGCCCGCCGCATGGCTCATGGCGTGAACCGCCCCAAGGCCCTTGATGAACGCCATCGCCCCTTCGGTCGACGCCATCATCATCTGCCAGCGCGCCTCCTGGTTGCTGCCATCTGCCACCGCGACCGGCAGATTGCGCCAGCCGCGCCACAGCCCATCCAAAGCGACGCCTTCGGCTGGCGGATTGACGCTCGGGGCCAGAAACGCCTCGATACAATGGGTGATTGCGTCCATCCCGGTTGCCGCCGTCAGGGAAGCGGGGAGGCCAAACGTCAATTCCGGATCACAGATCGCGACCTTCGGAATATATAGCGGGCTGGCAAAGGTCAGTTTGCGGCCATCCTCCATGATGATGACAAAGCCGACTGACACTTCGCTGCCGGTGCCAGATGTGGTCGGAATGGCAATCAGCGGCGCGACCGCCTTGATCTTCTCGCCACCCTTCATCAGCGGGTCATATTGCGCCAACGGCCCGCCGCTCAGCGCCAACAGCGCAACCGCTTTCCCCAGATCCATTGACGACCCGCCGCCAAGGCACACCACCCCGTCGCAGCCTTCGGCCTGATACAGGGCCAGCGCCGCCAGCGTGGCCCGCTCGGTCGGGTTGCCCGGCGTCTCGTCAAAGACCGCAACCCGTGTACCAGGCTCAATCACGCCAAGCACCTGATCAAGCAGCCCCGCTGCCCGGATGCCCTTGTCGGTCGCGATAAACGGGCGGGTGATGCCAAGGCGCTTCATCTCGGCGGGCAACAGCTTTACCGCCCCAAAATCAAAATGCGTCGTGGTCAGATAGGTCAGCAGCGCCAAGGTCTGTCTCCGGTGGATCGGGTGATGATGCCCGACCATGCGCGGACTTGGCGCCACCCGCAATGCTGCGAAGACATAGGTTGGTGTTGCGGCCGCAGGGGCACCGGCGCCGCCTCGGACCTAGGCCCGCCCGTGCGCTCGCGCGGTCAACAGGCCGATCGGCAGCCCAACACAGACCATGTGCGAGAACAGCGCATTGGCGACAGGCCACAGCTCAGTGTTTGGAAACGCCGTCGGGAAACGCGCCGGCAGCACCACCCAGTACATCACGAGATAGAGGCCAATGCCATAGGCCAGGCCTGCCAACACCGGATGCCTGACCAGCAGCGGCAGCCGCTCGGCCGCCAGCACGAATACCGTCACCATAATCGCCATCAGCGCATAATGGGTCACCAGGCCGGTCGCCGCCGCAGCCGGGCCGTGCAGCAGATGACCGAACGGACCCGACGTGATCGATTTCAGAATGCGGATTGGCCCCACGCCGTCCATGCCGCCAAACACAAAGGCGCTCAGCAGATCGAGCGTACCGGCCGCCGCAGTTCCAGTCATGATCGCGTTCGCTGTCCGGTCCATAAATCCCCCTCAAGACGCACCAGCCAGCTCAGCCAGCCTGGTGACCGTGTTCATATTGCGTGCGGCACCGGCCTTCGCCGCAGGAATCCGCAAACTCGAATCGGCCATCCCCTGACCGTTGCGAACATGGATTTCGCGGGTTCCAAGGCGGATGTCCTCCCCGTTGCGACCAACGACATGGGACCGCGCATCAGCGGCAGGTACTTGTCGATGAACAGGGCGACCAACCCGTTCGGCGCCGACGTGGGGAGCGGATCGGCGACGAGAACCGCCGCCATTGGTCAGGTCCGCCGCGCCTCGATGGCGTCCCAGATCCGGCCCGGGGTGTCGGTGCCGTTGAACCGGTCAATCGCCATGAGGCCGGTCGGCGAGGTGACGTTGATTTCCGTCAGGTAGCCCGCGATGACGTCAATCCCGACAAAAACCAGCCCGCGCGCCCTGAGCTCCGGCCCAAGGCGGGCGCAGATTTCCTCCTCGCGCGGGGTCAGTGCGGTTTCATGGGCGCTGCCGCCTGCGGCCAGATTGCTGCGGATTTCGCCGGTCTTGGGCAGGCGGTTGATTGCGCCGGCCGCTTCTCCGTCGACCAGCACGATGCGCTTGTCGCCCGCCATCACGTCGGGAAGGAATTTCTGCACCATGAATGGCTCGCGCCAGACATCGCTGAACAATTCAACCAGCGCTGGCAGGTTCGCATCGGTTTTGGAAATGTGGAACACCGCCGACCCGGCATTGCCGTACAGTGGCTTCACCACGATCTCGCCGTGCTGGCTGCGGAAGTCCATCGCCTCGTCAAGACGACGGGTGACCAGTGTCGGCGGCATCAGGTCGGCAAAACCGAGCACGAACAGCTTCTCGGGGGCGTTCCGGACCTCGGCTGGGTCGTTGACCACGAGCGTCCCCTGCCGTTGCGCGATCTCCAGCAAATGCGTGGCGGTGATATAGGCCATATCGAACGGCGGATCCTGACGCATCAGGACCACATCGATGTCGGTGCCAAGGTCCAGCGTTTCGGCCTCCCCGTCCCACCGGAAATGATCGCCCGCGACCCGCTGCACCGTCAGGCGGCGGGCGCTGGCGAGCACCCGCCCTTCGCGCCACGACAGGCCGTGGGTGGTGTAGTGCCAAAGCCTGTGGCCACGCGCCTGCGCGGCCAACATCAGGGCGAAGGACGAATCACCCGCTATGCCGATCCCCTCGATCGGGTCCATCTGCACGGCTACCCGCAAGCCCATCTCCGTCCCCTTCCGGGGCCGGCGGCCCCTATGGTGTGGTCCGCGCCAGCGCCATCAGGGCGGTGCGGATACGCGCAGTCAGCAATATGTCGCGCGTCGTCTCCATCATCGCCAGCAGCGACGCCCGCGCCTCGGTCACCCGCCCGGCTAGCTGTTCGAGCCGCGCGCGTTCCCACCACAGCCCCGTAAAGCCCGGCGCAATGCTTGTCATCCGCTCGTAGAGTATAAGCGCGCGCCCGGTATCACCGGACCGGCTTGCCCGGGTCGCCTGATTGGTCAAAAGCCGCACCAGCACCGAACGGTTGCTGAGCGGAGCCAGATGGCCTGGCTCAATTCTCGCATGTCGGCCAAGGATGCGCGTCAGCAGCATGTCGAGCGCCGGTGCATCAAGGATCCGGCCACAGTCAAACGGATCAATGATCACCGAAAGCGGCTCGCGACCAAGCCGCACCAGCACATGGCCGGGAACATTCAGCGGCACCGCCGTCCAACCCGCCCGGCGGGCAAGCGCGACGTAGAGAATCGACAGCGTCACCGGCAGGCCGCGACGCCGATTGAGCAATTGAATCAGGTCGGCATTGGCCGGGTCATCATAATGGTCTGCGTCGCCAACTATGCCATTTTCGTCGGCGATGATTTGCGACAGCAGACCGGCCTGCGCAGCAGGAGTCGGGGCGGCGGCTGACAGTGTGGCGAGGCGGGCGGACAGTCGGCTGATCCGATTGCGATGATCCGCCAGATCAACTGCGGGCTGATCGAGCGCTGCCAGCGACAGCGCGGCGTCGTCGAGCGCGATGTCTTCGTCGTCGACAAGCCCGATCCGCTCGATGCCCCGCATCTCAGTCTCCAAGCCATGCACCTTCCAGATGTACGGGCAGCCGCCACGGCCGGATGAGGATTGCGTCGAAGCGGGCCGTGTCATTTTGCCCCAGGAACCGGGCGAGCAGGAAGCCGGACGCCCGGGTGATCCTGCGGGTGCCGCGCTGGCTCAGCGCTTCGGCCGCAGCGCGCAGGTCGCCGCGCGCCTTGACCTCGACAAA
>JAYVLC010000021.1:0-6664 GCA_043759675.1 Sphingosinicellaceae bacterium | reverse complement strand
TGTCGGGTTGAAAAGGTCAAAGGCCTGGTGTTGCGGACTGAGTTCCTGAAAAGGGCCTAACCGTTTCGTATCGTGGCGACGCGGCCTGACCGATCTTGTTTGCCCCATCCAACCGAGGGTCCGCGCAGTGCCGAAATTGCGGCTTTGATGACCACATAATACATGATCTGCCGGTATCCAAAGCGTTGCGGAATGAGCAGGCGCAACAGTTTGGCATCCTCTTGCGGCTCAAGCCGAAAGGCTGTCGCGGCGGCACAAAAATCAAAAAGCGTAAATGCGAGCCAGTAAGCGAGCATCCGCAACAGGTCCGGCTCACTGGCTGCCCAGCCATGTTCAGCAAGCCCCATCAGTGTCGAGACGATGCTGACAATCAACGCGAGATCGATGAGCGGCGACACCACGCTGAATGCGATCTGAAACAGCCATGCTTGCGGCAGGCCGAACCGGCCGAGTCCACCGGGTTGTCGCCGAAACAGGATTTTGCGGTGTTTCCATAGGCATTGTAGCGTACCAAACGCCCACCGATAGCGCTGGCGGGCCAGGGCGCGGAACGTTTCAGGTGCTTCGGTCCACGCGATGGCATCCTGATCATATGTGACCTTCCATCCGGCACGTTGCACGGCAATGGTCAAATCCTGATCCTCGGCAAGTGTGTCAGGCGGAAAACCACCAAGCTGACGCAGCGTATCAGTCCGCCAGGCACCGACGGCACCGGGGACCACTGTAATCGCATCCAGGAGTCCGAGTGCACGCCGCTCCAAATTCTGCGCCGTCACATATTCGAGCGCCTGCCACCGCGTGACCAGGTTGATCCGGTTTCCGACGCGCGCGTTGCCTGCAACTGCGCCCAGCTCGGGATTGCCGAACCAACGGGCGAGACGCGCGATCGTCTCGGGCTCGAACTGGGTGTCGGCATCGAGCGCGATAACCACCTCTCCGTTGGCGAGCGCAAGGCCCTGATTGAGGGCATGTGCTTTGCCAGCATTGGTCAGGGTAAGCAGGCGCACCCGGTCATCGTCGCCAAATGCCCGGGACATGATGTCAGAAGTGTGATCGGTTGAACCATCGTCAATCACGATGATCTCGATGTTGATGTAAGTGCTGGCAAGCACCCTGCGGACCGAGGATTCTATCACCCGCTCCTCGTTGAATGCCGGGATCAGCACGGTCACGAAGCGTGAAACGTCGATTGGAGGCGGCACGATGTGTCGCTCCCTGCGGGCCTGCAGAACGGCTGCAATTGTCAGGAATGTCGCCCGGGCGATGCCCAGCGTGATTGCTACGACAAAAAGTATCTTCAGCCCGTCGAGCGCCCCTCCGAACGCGAGGAACATCGCCATGTCGGCGCGCGGCACCAAGCTGTTGGAACCTGCAATTTTTGGCATGACTGCATCGCGACTGAGGCCCGCCAGGTCAGAGACGGCGACGAAGCGGTAACCCCGCTCCCGAAGCCCATCAATGATAACGGGCAGGGCGCGGATGGTCTCGGTCCGCGTCCCGCCCGAATCGTGCAGGAGCACGATATTGCCACTGCGCTCAGGGGTCCCGGCTTCGACTCCATCGATCGCGCGCTTGGCAATGATTGCAGCGGGCGGCCCCTGCCAGTCATCGGTGTCGACGTGAAGGCCGACGCTGATATAGCCGAGCTTTTGCGATTTCAGGATCGGCTCGAGCTCGTCGGCAGTTGTCGGCTCGGCGTCACCGAAGAATGGGGCACGGAACAGCCGCAGTGATCGGCCGGTGAAGACCTCAACCAGTCGCTGCGTACCTGCCAGTTCGAGCTCGACGGCGGTATCCGGCAACAAGTCGAGATTGGGGTGTGTGTAGGTATGGTTGCCAAGCTCATGCCCCTCGCGCACGATACGGCGGAGCAATCCGATATTGCCGAGCGCGTTTTCCCCGACGACAAAGAATGTCGCCGGGACATGCCTGGCCTTCAGGATATCGAGGATCGCGCCGGTCCAGCGATCATCAGGACCGTCGTCGAAGGTCAGCGCGACCAACCCCGGTTTGTAGCCGACGCGGTGCACGACCCAGGGGGTTGGCAGCTCGGATATCGTCTCACCAGTGATGAAGCCGTTGGCGGCAATTGTGATGTCCCTGCGACCAACGGTTGGAGTCGCGGTGATCTGCAGCACCTCGCCAGACCCCTCCACATCGACAACCGATCCCGGCGGGATGGTGCGGATCGAATCAATATGGGTGCTCGCCCGTTTGCCGAAGACCGACCAGACCGACGGGTCCTCGGTGCCGAGCCGCCACAGCGCCAGCCCGGTCACGCCGGCATCATGCGCGGTTTTCAGCTGATTGTGCGCAGTAACCGCATCAAGGAACCAGGCTTCGTGCGAACGGCCTTCATTGGCATAACGGAACATCGGATTGCCGCTGAGTGCGTCGAACTGGATCCGCGCTTCCGAATCATGCGCCGCGATATAGGCTTCCTCGACCGTGAGCGCCTCGGCTTTGCCGTCGACCCAGTCGTAACCATAATTGCCGAAACACAGGATCAACTTCTTCGGGTCGATCAGGCGCATGTCTTGCTGCAAGGTGCGGGCGAACCACGGCTGGGAGGCCACGGGACCCGGCGCACCACCCTGCCAATGTTCATCATAGGCCATCAGGAACAGCCGGTCGGCGACTTTTGAATAGGCGTGCAGATCCCAGTCCGGGTCGTCAAAAGGGACGCTAAGCGTGACGATCCAGCCCCGTTTGCGAAAGGCGGCGTTCGCCTCCCGGATGAAGGTCAGGTAATTTGCCTGCGCGGAGGGCGGGAAATCCTCGAAGTCGAACATGATTCCCTCGGCATCGCGAGAGTCGACGAACGCGACCAGCTTGGCGATGAGATCGTGGCGCGCGCGCGGACTGCCGACGAGCTTGGCGAAGCCCGGGCCATCCCATGTCCCAGCGGTCGCGTTCTGGATCATCGGCAGCACCGCCGGTGCGGTCGTTGCGTGGGTCAACGTCGATCGGCCTGCCTTGTCCGGAAACACTGTCACATGGTGGTCCGGGCCGGTCACCGACAGCCAGTGCGGGACGATCCAGTCGACGTCGCCGACATGGCGACGCAACGATCCCAGGCTGGTTTCGTCCCAGGGCGCATAGAACGCAACAGCAAGTGGTTTGACCGGAATTCCGCGACCCCGCACCGCGTCCGCCTTGACGTCCCAGTCTTTCAGGCTTCCCGCATGGCGATTGGTCACCAGACGTGCGAGCTTGCGTTTGGCTTTGCTCGCAACATGGACGAGGGATTCGCCAAAGCTCGCTGGCTGCCCGAGGACAATGGGTGGCTCCGGTGGAAGCGTAAGCAGCGTGGCCACAAACGCGGCAAGCAGCAGCGCAACGACGCCACCGAATGCCCGGACACCCCAGGTCATCCGTCGGCCGCGTCGACCACTCGGATCATAGAAGATCGGTTTGTTGTTCACCACGCCAGACCCTATACGCTCGCTAGTTTGTCGTCAGGATTGCCAGAGTAGCCAATGACCGCCCGCCAACCCGCCGAATGGATGCCGCACAAATCGGTATGGACTGCCTGGCCATCGCATCCTGAACTTTGGCTCGGGAATATGGAGCCAGCGCGCACCGAGGTCGCCGCACTAATCCGTGCGATCGCTGATGGCGGGGCGGGGGAGCACATCGAACTGCTGTGCGCCACCGAAGCCGCAGAAGCCAGCGCCCGGGCAAGTCTCGATACGACGTTCGTTACATTTCATCGTCAGCCGTTCGGCGATATCTGGCTGCGTGACACTGGCCCCTTGTTCATGGTCGGCGGCGTTGGTCCGGCGGCGGCAGGTTTTCTGTTCAACGGCTGGGGTGGGAAATATTCGCTGGATGGCGACGCCGCGGTGTCGCCGTTTGTTGCTCGAATGGCAGGCGTCCCGTTGATGCGGCACGACTGGGTGTTGGAGGGCGGGGCGATTGATGTCGACGGCACCGGGTTGGCAGTCACAACCGAGCAATGCCTGCTCAATCCCAATCGCAACCCCGGCATGACGCGAGAGTTGGCCGAGGCACGCCTGCAACGCGACCTCGGTATCGAGCGGGTGCTGTGGCTGGGGCAGGGGCTCGCCAACGATCATACCGACGGCCATGTCGATAATTTGGCCCGCTTCATTGCTCCAGGCGTGCTGGTGATGCCGGAGGCACGAGACCATGATGATCCGAATCGCGCCGTATATCGGGATGCGCGTGACCGGGCTTTGGCCGCAAGATTGGAGGTTGTGACCGTGCCGTCACCCGGATTTATTGCTGACGACGACGGCGCACCGATTCCGGCAAGCTACATGAATTTCTATGTTGCCAACACGTCGGTCATCATTCCGACTTATGGCTCGAAACATGACGATGCTGCGGTGCGGGACATCGGGGCGCTGTTTCCGGACCGCGAGGTGATCGGGCTGCCAGCAAACTCGATCTTGACCGGCGGCGGGTCGTTTCATTGCATCACCCAGCAGGAGCCGGTTTGATGACCGAGGTCACAGTCGCGGCGCTGCAACTGGCATTTACCGACGATATCGACACCGATATCGCAGCAACCGCGGCGATGGTGCGGGACGCGGCAGGGCAGGGTGCCCAGATTATCCTGCCGCCTGAATTGTTTGAGGGCTATTATTTCTGCCGCCACGAGAGGGGCGACTTGTTCGCGCGGGCCCACCCTGTCGAGACCCACCCAGCGGTCGAGGCGATGCGCGAGGTCGCCCGCAAGGCAAAGATTTATATCCCCACCAGCTTCTTCGAGCGCGAGGGGCCGCATCACTATAACTCGCTGGCGATGATCGACGATGGTGGCAACGTCATGGGCGTCTATCGCAAGAGCCATATCCCTGACGGGCCGGGCTATGAGGAGAAATTTTACTTTCGCCCCGGAAATACCGGCTTCAAGGTCTGGGACACACGCTATGCGCGGATCGGCGTCGGCATCTGCTGGGACCAATGGTATCCCGAGACAGCGCGATCAATGATGCTGATGGGGGCGGAAATCCTGTTCTACCCGACGGCAATTGGATCAGAGCCCGAGGAGGAAGACCTCGATACGCGCCGGCTGTGGCTGCGCGCGATGCAGGGCCATGCGGTGTCAAACGTCGTGCCGATCGTTGCCGCCAATCGGACTGGCGTCGAAGAAGGTCAGCGATTCTACGGCAACAGTTTTATTTGCGATGAGCGCGGCGACATGCTCCAGGAACTGGGAACCGATGACAGCGGGATCGCTACCTCAACTTTTGATTTAGCTTTGGTACGCAAGCACCGGGCAAATTTTGGTTTTTTCCGTGATCGTCGTCCGGACCTCTATGGGCGATTGGTCGAGGATATCTAGGGTTTACAACGACCCGTCATCCTGACGAAAGTCAGGATCTCCCGCCGGGCAGCCCATGTCGCACGAGGTCCTGACTTTCGTCAGGATGACGGGGGTAACTGCTGCCGAAGCTCGACGGCCACGCGAAACACATCCTCAAACATGTCAGGCGTCAGCCGCCCGGTGTTGGTGTTCAGACGGCTGCAATGATAGCTGTCCAGCAGTGTCACACCGGCCTTCATCGCGTGCCGGTTGCCGTGGCCGAACGGGTGTTTCGGCAGCTTGCCACCAAGCGCCTTGACCGTTGACTGGTGGGAGATCGCCCCGAGTGCCACCAGCACCTTCAGATTGGGCAGCGCGGCGATGCGGGCCTGCAGATAGGGGCGGCAGTTTGCGACCTCCACCGGCAGCGGTTTGTTCTGCGGGGGTACGCAGGCCGCAGCATTGGCAATGAACACGCCGTTGAGCCTCATGCCGTCGTCAGCCGATCCACCGAATTCGCCGTCGACAAAGCCGAATTTCGCCAAAGTCTGGTAAAGCAGGGTGCCCGCATAATCGCCCGTAAATGGCCGTCCAGTGCGGTTGGCGCCGCTGACGCCCGGTGCTAGCCCAATCACCAGCAACCACGCCCCAGGGTCTCCCCAGCCGTTCACAGGGGCATTGTGCCAGTCGGGCTTTTCCACCCGCAGCCGTTCGCGATATTCAACGAGGCGCGGGCAGTGCGGGCAGTTGCGGTCAGGGTTCACTTGCATGGCCGCTCCGTCTAAGGCCCGCCCACACACATGCAAGCTTTCGTCATCATCGCGCTTGGTTCAAACCAAAGGCACGGACGCCACGGCGCACCTGTCGGCGTGGTGCGGGCGGCGCTTGCCGCGCTCGCGGTGGCGGGACTATCCGTGGACGCGGTATCAAAGCTGCGCGCGACTGCCCCGGTCGGGCCGAAGCAGCGTGGCTATGTCAACGCGGCGGTGCGAGGGACCACGGCGCTCGGTCCGGCGGCCTTGCTTGCCGTGCTCCACCGGATTGAAGCCGGGTTCGGCCGCAAGCGCCGCCGCAAATGGGGGGCGCGCGTGCTCGACCTTGATTTGATCGCCTACGGATCGGTTGTCGCAAGTCTGCCAGGCCTCCGGCTTCCGCATCCCGAGATGCATCTGCGGACGTTTGTGCTCGACCCGGTCTGCGACGTCTGCCCCGCCTGGCGGCATCCCCGGCTTCGATTGACCGCCCGCCAACTGCGCGCCCGGTTGACGCGCCCGAGTCCCGTCCGTAGGGAGACGCCCGCGCCATGGGGCTCGTAGCTCAGTCGGTAGAGCAACGGACTTTTAATCTGTAGGTCCCGGGTTCAAATCCCGGCGAGCCCACCATGCGCCA
>JAYVLC010000020.1:0-11305 GCA_043759675.1 Sphingosinicellaceae bacterium | reverse complement strand
TTCCGGACTTTGCCTCGTGCATTGCCTGATTGGCAGCCTGTTGCTGGTCGCGGTGTCGGGTGTTGGCGGGTTCTGGAGCCATAATGTTCATGCGATCGGCCTGGTGATTGCGATGCCGCTGGCTGGCGTCGCGCTGTACCGCGGCGCGCGGGAGCATGGCCGCTGGCTGGTGGCAGGGCTTGGCCTGGCCGGGGTCACCCTGATGGCTGCTGCGCTGTTTCAGGGGCACGGCAATCCGTCCGAAGTGGTCATGACGGTGTGCGGCGTATCGCTGCTGGCCTCGGCACACCTGCTCAATTTGCGCTGGAAGGCTTGAGGGCAGGCCCGTGCGGGCGCATATGGCCAGATATGGCCACCGCCCATCATCATAGTCACGATACGCCGCATGGTGCAGGACTCGTGGCTGCCGCCAGTGCGGTGCTGCTGGCGTCCGGCGAGAAATGGACCGATATGCGGGCTGCGGTTTTTGGCGCGCTGGCCGGGTTCGACAAGCCGGCGAGTGCCTATGACATTGCCGAAGCAACCAGCCGAAATCTTGGTCGCCGGGTTGCTGCCAATACGGTGTACCGCATTCTCGACCTGTTCGTCGTTGCAAGCGTCGCAACGCGGGTCGAGAGTCGCAATGCCTATCTGGCGAACGCCCACCCGGGCTGCCTGCATGATTGCATCTTCCTAGTCTGCGATGATTGCGGCGCGACGACGCACATTGATGACGACCAATTGTCAGCCGGCGTGCGGGCCACCGCCGAGGTTGCCGGGTTCGTGGCGATCCGCCCGGTGATCGAGGTGCGGGGGCGTTGCGCCGATTGCGCCTGACAAGCGGGGATAGCAGGCGTAAGCAACCTGCAAGTTCATATTCTGCGGACAAGGCCGACGTGACAAGCATTTCCAGGACCCCTCTGCTCGATACGGTCAATGGTCCCGCAGACTTGCGGAGGCTGAAATTTCATCAGCTCCGTCAGCTGTCCGACGAGCTGCGTTTGGAGCTGATCGATGCCGTTAGTGTGACCGGCGGGCATTTGGGTGCCGGGCTGGGCGTCGTCGAACTGACGACTGCGATCCATTATGTGTTCAACACGCCAGAAGACCGGCTGATCTGGGATGTCGGGCACCAGGCCTATCCGCACAAAATCCTGACCGGCAGGCGTGATCGGATCCGGACGCTGCGGCAAGCCGGCGGGCTATCGGGTTTCACCAGACGGTCCGAGAGCGAATATGACCCGTTTGGCGCGGCACATTCATCGACCTCGATCTCGGCGGCGCTTGGCTTTGCGATTGCCAATAAATTGTCGGGAGCCCCCGGCAAGGCGATTGCGGTGATCGGGGACGGCGCGATGTCGGCGGGCATGGCCTATGAGGCGATGAACAACGCCGAAGCCGCGGGCAACCGGCTGATCGTCATTTTGAACGACAATGACATGTCGATTGCGCCACCGGTCGGTGGGCTGTCGGCCTATCTGGCGCGCATCGTGTCGAGTCGGGGATTTCTGGGCCTGCGGGATTTTGCCCGGCGTCTGGCCCGCAAGCTGCCGCGGCCTTTGCACCTTGCCGCCAAAAAGACCGACGAATTCGCGCGTGGGATGGCCACTGGCGGGACGCTGTTTGAAGAGCTCGGCCTTTATTATGTCGGGCCGATTGACGGGCATAATCTTGAGCATCTGATCCCGGTGCTTGAGAATGTCCGCGATACAGGAGAGGGGCCGATCCTCGTTCATGTCGTGACGCAGAAGGGCAAGGGCTATGCCCCGGCGGAGGCGGCGGCCGACAAATATCACGGGGTCCAGAAGTTCGATGTGGTGACCGGCGCGCAGGTCAAGGCGCCGGCAGGGCCACCAAGTTATACCAATGTGTTTGCGCAGGCGCTGACGGCTGAAGCGACGCGGGACGACAAGATTGTCGCGATCACCGCTGCGATGCCATCCGGGACTGGGCTCGACAAGTTTGAGGCGAAATTCCCGGACCGCACCTTTGATGTCGGGATTGCCGAACAACATGCGGTGACCTTTGCCGCCGGGATGGCGGCGCAGGGATATCGGCCGTTTTGTGCGATTTATTCAACGTTCCTGCAGCGCGCCTATGATCAGGTTGTGCACGACGTGGCGATCCAGAATTTGCCGGTGCGGTTTGCAATCGACCGGGCCGGGCTGGTCGGGGCCGACGGCGCGACCCATGCCGGGTCGTTCGATGTGACCTTTCTGGCGACGCTGCCCAATTTCGTGGTGATGGCTGCGGCCGACGAGGCGGAGCTGACCCATATGGTCCACACCATGGCGCTGCACGACAGCGGCCCGATTGCGGTGCGATACCCGCGTGGGGAGGGGACTGGTGTGGCCATTCCGGCCACCCCTGAGCGGCTGGAAATCGGCAAAGGCAGGATTGTCCGGGACGGCAAGAAGGTGGCGATCCTGTCGCTAGGCACCCGGCTGGGCGAGGCGCTGAAGGCGGCTGATCTGTTGGAGGCACGCGGCCTTTCGACCACTGTGGCCGACCTGCGCTTCGCCAAACCGCTCGACCGCGAGCTGATCCGCAAACTGGCGGCAACGCATGACGTGCTGGTCACCATCGAGGAAAACGCCATCGGCGGCCTCGGCGCGCATGTCCTGACGCTGGCCAGCGACGAAGGGTTGACTGATGGGGGGTTGAAGGTGCGGACATTGCGGTTGCCCGATGTGTTCCAAGACCACGACAAACCCGACGTGCAATATGCCGAGGCGGGGCTGGATGCCGCGGCGATTGTCGAGACGGTGTTGGCAGCGCTGCGACACAACAGCGTGGGGGTCGTGGGGGCGCGGGCGTAGTTCGACTACCGATGCAACAAATTCAGGAGTTTCCTATGTCCATTGCCTTCCGTGACCTTCCGATTGGTGCGCTCGTGAAGCTCGGTGCTATTGCCAATCTGGGTTTCTGGACCGTGACTGGGACCATCTTTGGCCTGCTTGCACTGTTTGGTGCTATGCCCATCAATGTGAATGGGTCACCGACGTTTGGATTTGGTGGTTTAATTGCGGCGTTGCTCATGGCAGGCGTTCTAGGCTTGGTTGGCACCGTACTATTCACATTGGGAGGGCTTGTGGCCCGTTTGGTTCGCCCATTGGCCATATTGGCAATCGAAATCCTTTCTGCGCCTGAAGTCGGCGGCGACCAAGTTTGATTCAGATGATGGTTGGTCGAAATCGCAGTAGCCCAGTTTGAACCATTTGGGCGCAGTGACATCAAATCTCGAAACGGCTTAAATCCGCCTGACCGCCGCCTTGTAAACCGCATTCCGATCACGCTGGCCGACCGCCACGACAATTACCGTGATGGCACCGTCATCGACCCTGTAGACCAGCCGATATCCAGCGGTCCGCAGCTTGATCTTGTAGCAGTCCTGCATTCCGGAAAGGCGCGCCGCATCGACGCGTGGATGCTCCAACCGCTCGGCAAGCTTCTTTTTGAACTGGGTCCGGACAGGCGCGCCGAGTTTGTCCCATTCTTTCAGAGCACTTGGCAGGAAGTCGAGGCTATAGGTCACTCAGCGTCACGCGGACGGGTACCTCGGCGGCGCGGGCGCGGACGAGCGCGGCCAGCTCGACGTCCTCAAGGCGTTCAACCATCTCCGCCCAGGCATCAGCGGGGACAAGATACGCGGACGGCTTGTTGCGGTTGAGGATCGCCACAGGAAATCCTTCGGCCGCCGCGATCGCAGCAGACGGGTTCTTCTTGAGGTCGCTGATGCTGATGCTTGCACCGGCGAGAAGGGTCTCGATCATCGGATTTCCTGACCTGATTTATAACCTTTTAATAGGTCATTTTGAGGTAAAGCGCAATCTATTGTAGGATTGGTCCATGCCTAAATCCCGCGCCGACCAACTCCTTGTCGAACACGGGCTTGCTGAGTCCCGGACGCGGGGGCAGGCGTTGATCATGGCGGGGCTGGTGTTTGCTGGCGACCGGAAGGTTGAGAAGGCTGGGCAGACGTTTGCCGACGACACCATGTTGACCGTCAAGGGGCGGGATCATCCCTGGGTGTCGCGCGGCGGGGTCAAGTTGGCACATGGCCTCGATCATTTCGGTTTCGCAACCGAGGGTGTGGTCGCGATCGACGTCGGGTCCTCGACTGGCGGGTTTACCGATGTGTTGCTGTCGCGGGGTGCGGCGCGGGTCTACGCGGTCGATTCGGGGACCAACCAGCTGGCGTGGAAATTGCGGCAGGACCAGCGTGTGGTCGTCCACGAACAGACCAGTGCGCGAATCCTGACCGCCGAGCATATTCCCGAACCCGTCGATGCCATCGTGTGCGACGCGAGCTTTATCGGGCTGGCCAAAGTCCTAGCGACGCCGCTCACCTTTGCTGCACCGGGCGCGTGGCTGATCGCGCTGATCAAGCCGCAGTTCGAGGCCGGGCGCGGAGAGGTTGGCAAAGGCGGGGTGGTGCGCGATCCCGAAATACATGCCCGGGTGGTTGCCGAGGTGGAGGCCTGGCTCGGCGCGCAGCCCGGCTGGAGGGTTGCCGGCGTCACCCAAAGTCCGATCACCGGGCCGGAGGGGAATGTCGAATTTCTGATTGGCGGCACGCGCATCTAGCCGTGCGCCTTGCGCCGCCCCCATGCGATGATATAGGACCCGCCGACTTGGGAAACCGGCGCGGGCGTGGCGGAATTGGTAGACGCGCTGGATTTAGGTTCCAGTGTCGAAAGACGTGGGGGTTCGAGTCCCTTCGCCCGCACCAATCTCCCTCGTGACCGATTAAGTGATTTGAGAAAGCGACGACATGCGCATTGCCGAAACGTTGAACGAGGGCCTGAAGCGCGAATATCGCGTCACCATTCCGGCGAAGGATTTCAACGCCCGGATCGACCGGCATCTCGCCACGGCTGCGCAGCAGATCCGAATGCCGGGGTTCCGCCCCGGCAAGGTGCCTGCGAATCTGGTGCGCAAGATGCATGGACCCGCCGTGACCGGTCAGGCGCTGGAAGAAGCCGCCAACGAGGGGGTGCAGGCGCTCGTGGCCAAGGAAAAGCTGCGTCCGGCAATGCAGCCCAAGGTCGAGATTGACGATTATCAGGACGGCATGGACCTGTCGCTGAAGGTCGCCGTCGAGGTGTTGCCTGCGATCACGCCGCCGCCGGTCGAGGGCATTGAGCTTGAGAAATTGACGGTTGCAGCCGACGACGATGCGATGACCGCTGCCCTGCAGCGCTTTGCCGACCAGCAGAAGAGCTATGAGCCAGCGAAAAAGGGTCATGCAGCGGTGACCGGCGACGTGGTGGTCATGGACTATCTTGGCACCGTCGACGGCGAAGCCTTTGACGGCGGCAAGGGCGAGGCCATGCAGGTCGAGCTCGGCTCAGGCCGGTTGATCCCGGGCTTTGAGGACCAGCTGATTGGCGTCAAAGCCAAGGAACAGCGCATCCTGAAGGTCACCTTTCCCGCCGACTATAATGTCGCCTATCTGAAGGGCCGTCCGGCGCAGTTCGATGTGACAGTGACCGAGGTCCGCACCGCAAAGCTCGTCGGTCTGGATGATGAACTGGCGAAGAATCTCGGCCTCGAGACTCTGCAGCAGCTCAAGGACATCCTGAAGGACCAGATCGAATCGGAACTGGGGAACCTCACCCGCACCCATATGAAGCGCAAACTGCTCGATCATCTGGCAGCGTCGAATACCTTTGAGGTTCCGGCGTCGATGGTTGATGCCGAGTTCGAGCAGATTTGGCAGCAGTTGCAGCAGGAAGCTGGCAACGAAGCCGATGTAGCAGCGGCTCAGGCCGAGATCGAGAAGGACCGTGGCGAATATCGCCGGATCGCCGAGCGCCGGGTACGGCTTGGCCTGTTGCTGTCAGAGATTGGCCAGACCAACGACATTCAGGTCAGTCAGGCCGAGATGAACCGGCTGATCGCCCAGGAAGTGTCGCGCTACCCCGACAAGCAGCGCCCGCAGGCGATGCAGTTTTTCCAGCAGGATGCCATGGCGGCAGCCCAGCTGCGCGCGCCACTCTATGAGGACAAGGTCGTCGATTTCCTGATCGGCAAGGCTGCTGTGACCGAGCGTGCGGTGTCCCGCGCCGAGCTTGAAGCGGCCATCGAGAGCGAAGACGAGACGCCGGGGCACGTCCATGGCCCTGGTTGTGGTCATGATCACGCCCCAGCCAAGGCAACGAAGGCGGCCAAGCCCGCGAAAGACGCCAAGGCCGCGCCCGCAGCAGCGGAGGCGGCAAAACCAAAGGCGGCGAAGCCGCAGGCTGCAAAACCTGCTGCGGCCAAAGCCCCTGCGTCCGCTGCGAAGCCAGCGGCGGCAAAGGGCGCGAAGAAAGCCTGATCCGCATCCTTGAACATTGGGCCTGAATCACGCTATGGTGCGACAGGTTGTCGCATGCCATCATGGTTGCGATGCTTGGAGGCGCTTCGCCGATGTGGCTCACTCCACAAGCACTCCTGGTCGGAGCCACGCTGGTTGGCGTGATCGCATCCGGAGGTCTGTTGCGCGCCTGGCGAGGTGATCGCCAGTCCGACACTCTGCTCTGGTGGGCGGCAAGCCTGATACTTGCGGCACTGGGCTTTCTGTTGTTCGCCATTGGGGGGGACGCCACCGATGGCTCGTCGCGAATGCTCGGGAATTATGTGCTGCTGGCCGGCGCTGGCGCGATGTATTCGGGCGCGCGCCGGTTGAACGGCCGCCAACCGGTCTGGGTGGTTCTGGTGATTGGTCCGACGATCTGGCTCGCGATCAGCGGGGCACTTGGTACGGATTTTGCTTTGCGGGTTACGGCGCTGTCGGGGTTGCATAGCTGCTATGGTGCCATCGCTGCGTTCGAATTGTTCCGGGCGCCCGCCGGTCGCCCGAGAGAGCAGCGGATCGCCGGCGTCGCATTGTCGGTGTTTTCCTTCGGCCATTTCGTGCGCGCCCTTACCGGTCCGAACATTGTTCCAGGTGGCACCGTTGACGCGAGCTTGAATGGCGGCTGGGTCGGTCTGATCGCGCTGTCGTCAGCGCTGTATATTGCTGTTGTCGCGCTCCTCATTGTCCGGACCGTGCGTCGGGGCGGGCAGAGTCCCGACCCGGTGCCCTCCACATCGGCAGGTGCCCGCTCGCGCCAGATACTTTAGCCGGAATTTCATGGCTGACCTGCCTTGACAGCGGCGCTGCGCGATCACATATCCGCCGTGCCGCTAGCACTCGCCATCGGTGAGTGCCAGAGCATCGTTTAACCAATAATAGTCAGGGTGACGCATGACCTTTCGTCCATTGCATGACCGCGTTCTCGTTCGCCGCATTGAGGCCAATGAGAAGACAGCGGGTGGCATCATCATTCCCGATACCGCCAAGGAAAAGCCCCAGGAGGGCGAGGTTGTATCGGTCGGCGCAGGCGCACGCGGCGACGACGGCAAGATCACGCCGCTCGATGTCAAGGCCGGCGACAAGATCCTGTTCGGCAAATGGTCGGGCACCGAGGTCAAGCTTGATGGCGAAGACCTGCTGATCATGAAGGAAAGCGACATTCTCGGGATCGTTGGCTGAGCCGCGACCTCTGAACGCTTCCCACCAAACCACTAGAATTAAAGGAATTTCAATATGGCAGCCAAGGACGTAAAGTTCGGCCGCGACGCGCGCGAACGCATTCTTCAAGGCGTCGATATTCTTGCTGATGCCGTCAAGGTCACGCTGGGGCCAAAGGGCCGCAATGTCGTGCTCGAGAAGAGCTTTGGCGCACCCCGGATCACCAAGGACGGCGTCACCGTCGCCAAGGAGATCGAGCTGAAGGATCGCTACCAGAATATTGGTGCCCAGATGGTCCGCGAAGTCGCTTCGAAGACCAACGATGTCGCTGGCGACGGTACGACCACCGCCACGGTTCTCGCCCAGGCGATTGTCCGCGAAGGTCTGAAGTCGGTTGCGGCCGGTATGAACCCGATGGACCTGAAGCGCGGCATCGACATGGCAGTGACGGCTGTTGTCGCTGACCTGAAGAAGCGTTCCAAGCCGGTTGCGGGCACCGGCGAGATTGCCCAGGTCGGCACGATTTCAGCCAATGGCGAGTCGGAAATCGGCAACATGATTGCCGAAGCCATGGAAAAGGTCGGCAAGGAAGGCGTCATCACCGTCGAGGAAGCCAAGGGTATGGCCTCCGAGCTGGAAGTCGTCGAAGGCATGCAGTTCGACCGCGGCTACCTGTCGCCGTACTTCATCACCAACCCCGAGAAGATGCAGGTTGAACTCGATAACCCGCATATCCTGATCCACGAGAAGAAGCTGTCGAACCTGCAGGCGCTGCTGCCGGTGCTCGAAGCCGTCGTCCAGTCGGGCCGCCCGCTGCTGATCATTGCAGAAGATGTCGAGGGTGAGGCTCTGGCCACGCTGGTCGTCAACAAGCTGCGCGGTGGCCGGAAGGTTGCAGCGGTCAAGGCACCGGGCTTTGGTGATCGCCGCAAGGCGATGCTCGAGGACATCGCGATCCTGACCCAGGGTCAGATGATCTCCGAAGACCTTGGCATCAAGCTGGAGAATGTCACGCTCGCCATGCTCGGCAAGGCCAAGCGCGTCACCATCGACAAGGATAACACCACGATTGTCGACGGTGCTGGTGAAACCGACGCGATCAAGGGCCGCGTTGAGCAGATCCGCTCGCAGATCGAGAACACGACGTCCGACTATGACAAGGAGAAGCTCCAGGAGCGTCTTGCCAAGCTGGCAGGCGGCGTTGCCGTCCTCAAGGTCGGCGGCTCGACCGAAGTTGAGGTCAAGGAGCGCAAGGACCGCGTTGACGATGCCCTGCACGCCACGCGCGCCGCAGTCGAAGAAGGCATCGTCCCCGGCGGCGGCACCGCGCTGCTTTATGCCACCAAGGCTCTTGATGGCATGAAGGGTGCCAATGATGACCAGACGCGCGGCGTTGACATCATCCGCAAGGCGCTGACCTCGCCACTCCGCCAGATTGCCCAGAACGCGGGCCATGATGGTGCGGTTGTTTCGGGCAAGCTGCTCGATGGCAATGACGAGAATATGGGCTTCAACGCCCAGACCGAAGTCTATGAGGACCTGGTCAAGTCCGGCGTGATCGACCCGACCAAGGTTGTGCGCACCGCACTGCAGGATGCAGCCTCGGTCGCATCCCTGCTGATCACCACCGAAGCCGTTGTGGCCGAACTGCCGGAAGATAAATCCGGCGGCGGCATGGGCGGCGGCATGGGCGGCGGCGGCATGGGCGGCATGGGCGGGATGGACTTCTAGTCCAGCTGTTCACCGAACGAATGCAGGGCCGGGGGGAAACCTCCGGCCCTTTGCTTTGGGATGGGAGGGGTGTATCCTTTGCGGATGGCCACGCTCGCATCCAATCCGGCATATCGAACCGTCAGTGCCGAAGAGTTCGTCGAAATGAATTTCGGCGATGCGAAGGCGGAACTTGTGGATGGCTCCATCTACATGATGGCAGGTGGAACAGTTAGCCACGCCGCGATCCAGGCCAATCTTGTCGGTTCCCTGTGGTCCCGGCTGCGCGGCTCAGGATGTCGCCCGTTCGGGTCCGATATGGCGGTGAAGACCGGCGAACTCAACGTTCGCTACCCGGATGTGTCGGTCTATTGCAACGATCCAGCCAAGCCCGAGAATGCGGGGCAGAAGTTCTTGGGCGACCCTCGAGTGGTGATCGAGGTGTTGTCGCCATCGACTGCGACCCATGATCAGGTCGTCAAGCGCGCGGAATATCAGGCGTTGCCGGGGGTCGATACGATATTGTTTGTTGACCCGGAGCGACAGCAAGTCCGTGTCGTGCAGCGTACCGGACTCGAAGGCTGGTCGGACAACTGGCTCGTGGCCGGAGCGGATGTAGTGCTGCCATCGCTGGAGATAGCGGTGCCACATGTCGAGATTTTTGCGGTCGATTAGGGTCTGATCCACCTCAATTGAAACGCCCACCGCGCCCGCTCATCCTGAGCGAAGTCGAAGGACGCAGTGTCGGCTTGGGTGCGTCGTTGGCTGACGCCGCCCTTCGGGTCGGCTTCGCTCAGGATGAGCGGGGATCGGTGATTCAATCGAGCTGATACAGACTCTAGCATGACGCCGGACAATCAGCGCTCTCTCGTTGGGCATATCCCGCAGCCACCACTGTCCGATCTGTGGCTGCGGTACGCATTGGCAGACTCTTGGGGAAGATTTCGGCAAAATGGGTATCAACGCACGCTTGCTCGACGATTTTGATGAAAGCACCGTCGAGGTGCGGAAATTCGACAACGCGGACAATTAGGTCCGCCGCCAACGTCTTTCGCTGTGGAGTTCATCCCAAACGGGCTCGCTCCACGATTTCATACACCGCGCCATCTCTCGTTAGCTGGCTCTCATACAAACAGACGCTTTCAACCCGGAACGGCACGGTCGTCAGTCCGGCATGTTGCGTCAGAAACCCATCCAGTGGTCCGGTTGAACGGTTCAGGCGGGCGAGGGTGATGTGGGGGGCGTAGGCGCGGGGGTCGGGGGGGATGCCGACGGTGCGTAAGGTGCGGTTGACCTTGTTGTGCAGGGTGGTGAGGGCGTCGTGCGGGGTGACTCCTGCCCAGAGCGTGTGGATCAGTCCGCGCGTGTCGAAGGTTCCGACGCCGGATACCGCGATGTCGAACGGCGGATGGTGCAGCCTTTCGAGTGCGGCGGCGATGTCATTGGCCTGGTGGCGGTCAACCTCTCCGATGAAGCGCAGAGTCAGATGAAGCTGGGCCTCGTCCTGCCAACGCGCACCTGCCACGCCGCCGATCGCATCCAGCAGGACCGCCTTAATCGCAGGCGGCGGCTCAATTGCGACGAACAGGCGGTGCATCGAGGGTCTTTCTGATCGTTGGCAGCATGTTGCGGACCATGACCGCGACACCGGCCTTGTTCGGGTGCATGCCGTCTTCGAGCAGCAGCGGCCGGTTGAAGGCGACGCCTTTGAGGAAAAACGGGTAGAAGGTCGCGCCATGTTTTTTGGCAAGGGCTGGATAAATGGCGTTGAACTCGTCGATGTAGCGGACGCCGAGGTTGGGGCCGCCCAGCATCCCGGCGAGGATGATCCTGATTTTCCGTTTGCGCAGCTCGGTCAGGATCGCGTCAAGATTGGTCCGGGTGACCGACGGTGAAAGCCCACGCAGCATGTCATTGGCCCCAAGCTCGACGATGGCGATGTCGGGGGTCGCCTTCAGCCCGGCCAGCACCCAGCCGAGCCGCGACTTGCCGCCAACACTGGTGTCACCGGAGACCCCGGCGTTGTGGACGCGGACGCTGCGGCCTTCGGCTTTGAGCGCGGCCTCGAGCTGGGCCGGGAAGCTTTCTCCGGGCTTCAGGCCGTAGCCCGCCATC
>JAYVLC010000019.1:0-10337 GCA_043759675.1 Sphingosinicellaceae bacterium | reverse complement strand
GGTGTGCTTTTCGTCAACGATTCAAAGGCAACGAACCCGACTTCGACCGCACCCGCGCTCGCGGCTTACCCGAAAATCCACTGGATTTGCGGCGGTCTCAACAAGACCGATGAACTCGACGCCTGCCTGCCGCACCTTGGCCATGTGAAGGCCGCCTATACGATCGGCAAAGCCGGTGACCTGTTCGCGAACATCCTGCGTCCGCATGTTCGGGTAGAACAGATTCAGACTGTCGCGAAAGCGACTCAACTCGCCGCATCCCGCGCTCTGCCGGGTGAGGTGATTCTTTTGTCACCTGCCTGTGCAAGCTACGACCAGTTCAAGGACTTCGAAGCGCGGGGAGACGCGTTCCGGGAGGCCGTTGGGGGATTGCCAGAATGAGTGCGCTTGGGCGTTCGGACCGGACTTTGGTGGGGCGCTGGTTCTGGACCATCGACCGGGTCCTGCTGTCGCTCGTCCTGCTCCTGATCAGCATCGGCCTGATTGCTGTTGCCGCAGCGAGTCCGGCGGCGGCCCACCGCTATTCCGGCGGAAGCGTCCAGATTGGCGATCTGTTCTATTTCAAGCGCCAGCTGTTCTGGGTCGCCGTCGGCGTCCCGGTCATGTTGGGCGTCTCGATGCTGCCTGTGGTCTGGGCCAAACGGCTCGCGTTGATCGGCACACTCGGAGCCATTGCCGCGCTGGCCGCCGTGCCGTTCCTTGGCGCTGAAGTGAATGGTGCGGTGCGCTGGATCAATCTGGGCGGTTTCCAGCTGCAGCCATCCGAATTTTTGAAACCGCTGTTCATCGTTACCACCGCCTGGCTGCTGGCGGCGCGCTATGAAGACAAGTCGGTCCCGTCGATGCAGGTGTCCTTTGCGCTGCTCGTGTTGATTGCAGCGCTGCTGGTGAAGCAGCCGGACTTCGGGCAGACGGCGCTGATCTCCTTTGTCTGGGTCGTCCAGGCCTTCCTTGCCGGAATGAGCGTGACGACACTTGGTGTGACGGTTTGCGCCGCTGGTGGCGGACTGGCGGCTGCCTATCTGACCGCACCGCATGTGACCCAGCGGATTGACAAATTTCTGACGGGCGGCGGCGACACCTATCAGATCGACAGGGCGCTTGACTGTTTCCGGGCGGGCGGTCTGTTCGGTGTCGGGCCGGGTGAAGGGCAGATGAAGTTCCGCCTGCCAGAGGCGCAGACCGACTATATTTTCTCGGTCATCGGGGAGGAGTTCGGCGCAATTGTCTGCCTCGGACTGGCGTGCCTTTTCGTTGCAATTGTCGTGCGGGTGTTGCTGCAATTGCTTGAAGAGGAGGATCCATTCATTTTTCTCGCGGCAACCGGCTTGGCCGTGCAGTTCGGTGGCCAGGCGATGATCAACATGGCGGTCAACCTTGCGCTGCTGCCGTCAAAGGGCATGACGTTGCCGTTCGTATCGCATGGCGGATCATCATTCCTTGCGCTGGCGATGGGGATGGGGTTGTTGCTGGCGCTGACGCGTCGCAACAAGTTCCTCAAGGGGTCACCCTATGCCGCGCGCTGGGGCGCGGTGCAGACCTGATGGCCATGCCACGTCACCTTGTCGTCGCAGCGGGTGGAACCGGCGGGCATATGGTGCCTGCCGCCGTTCTTGCGTCCACCATGACGGCGCGCGGCTGGACCGTTGCACTGCTGAGCGACACGCGCGGCCTAGCCTATCCCGGATTGTTCGAGGGTGTGGAGCGCCACGTCATTCCGGCGGCGTCGCTGGGTGGCAGCAATCCGTTGCAATGGGCTCGGGGCTTGCGCGCCAATTGGGCCGGTCGGCGGGCGGCACGGGCAATCTATCGGGCTCGGCGGCCTGCGGCGGTTGTCGGGTTCGGCGGCTATCCCGCGCTCCCGGCACTGCTGGGTGCGTTCGCGGAGCGGATTCCGACGGCGATCCACGATTCCAATGCGGTGCTGGGCCGCGTCAACCGGTTGCTTGCAGGCCGCGTCAACCTAATCGCGACGGCATTCCCGGACGTGCAGCGGCTCGATGCGAACTATGCCGCGAAGACCGCACTGGTCGGCAATCCGGTTCGTACAGATATCGTGGCGCTTCGCGATCAGCCGTTTCCGGGTGGGGATACGCTCAACATTCTGGTGGTTGGCGGAAGTCAGGGTGCGTCGATCCTGTCCACGGTCGTGCCCGAGGCCGTCGCGCGGCTAAGCGCCAAAGTTAGCGTGATGCAGCAATGCCGCCCCGAAGACCTCGATGCGGCGCATACAGTTTATGCAGCCGCCGGAGTAGATGCGAGGTTGGCGACATTTATCGCAGACATGCCGAGCGAACTGGCGAAGGCACATGTGGTGATCAGCCGGTCGGGGGCTTCGACGGTGTCCGAGCTGGCAGTGGCCGGCCGCCCATCGATCCTCGTGCCGCTGCCAACCGCGATGGACAATCATCAGGTCTATAATGTTCGCGAGCTGGTTGCGGCTGGCGGTGCGGTTGTTATCGCGCAGTCCCGGTTCACCCCCGAAGCCGTTACGGCGCAATTGGCGGCCTGGGCTGCGGATCGCGCCGGCTTGGCGCGGGCAGCAGCGGCCGCCCGGTCGACGGGTCGTGCGGACGCCGCAACGCGGCTTGCAGATTTGGTAGAGGAATTGGCAGCGTGACCGGTCTGGCCCACGATATTGGCATCATTCATTTCATCGGCATCGGTGGCATCGGCATGTCGGGCATCGCCGAGGTCATGCACAACCTCGGCTACCAGGTGCAGGGATCAGATGTCGCCGAGGGCTATGTGGTGCAGGGGCTGCGCGACAAGGGCATCGACGTGATGATCGGCCACAAGGCCGAAAATCTGGGTGATGCGGCGGTGGTGGTGACGTCGACGGCGATCAAGCGCGGCAATCCGGAGGTTGAACGGGCGATTGAAAGGCGCGTGCCGATCGTGCGGCGCGCCGAGATGCTGGCCGAGCTGATGCGGCTGAAATCGTGCATCGCGGTGGCAGGGACGCACGGCAAGACCACGACGACGTCGATGGTTGCGGCGATCCTCGATGCAGGCGGGCTGGACCCAACCGTGATCAACGGCGGTATCATCAACACTTATGGCTCGAATGCCCGGGTTGGGACCGGCGACTGGATGGTCGTCGAAGCGGACGAGAGCGACGGCAGCTTTCTGCGGCTTGGCGGGACGTTTGCGATCGTCACCAACATCGACCCTGAACATCTTGATCATTGGGGTGACTTTGAGAAGGTCAAGGAGGCGTTCGTCGACTTCGTCGAGAAGGTGCCATTTTACGGTGCCGCAATCCTGTGCATCGATCATCCCGAAGTTCAGGCCCTGCTGCCCCGGGTCGGTGACCGGCGGATTGTGACCTATGGCTTTTCAGGCCAGGCCGATGTGCGCGGCGACAATGTTACCCCGATACCGGGCGGCAACCGCTTTGATGTGATGCTGCGCGACCGCACGGGTGCCGAACGGCACATCCGGGGCGTCGAGATGCCGATGCCGGGTCGCCACAATGTCCAGAACGCGCTGTCGGCCATCGCCGTTGCAGTGCAGCTCGGGATTTCGGACGAGGTGATCCGGACCGGCTTTGCCAAGTTTGGCGGCGTCAAACGGCGGTTCACCAAGGTCGGGGACGTCGATGGGATTACCATCATCGACGACTATGGGCATCATCCGGTCGAGATCCGGGCCGTGCTGGCGGCGGGCCGGGAAGGTGCCAGGGGCCGGGTGATCGCGGTGGTTCAGCCGCACCGATATACCCGGTTGCGCGACCTGATGAGCGATTTCCAGGCGGCATTCAATGATGCCGACGCGGTGATTGTTGCGCCAGTCTATGCGGCAGGCGAAGCGCCGATCGATGGTGTCTCAGCAGAGGCGCTGGCGAAGGGGTTGAAGCGTTCGGGCCATCGGATGGTGACGACGACAGACGGCGCAGACGATCTGGCGCGCCAGCTTGCAGCAATGGCCAAGCCCGGTGACATAGTGATTTGCCTTGGGGCGGGCGACATTACGAAATGGGCGGCAGGGCTGGCTGCGGCGATTTCGGCAGCGCGGGCCGGCTGATGGAGCATCGCGGCCAACTCCTGTCGAACGCGCCGATGGCGGACTTCATCTGGTTCCGGACCGGTGGGGCAGCCGAGAGCATGTACCGGCCCGCCGATGTCGCTGACCTCGCTGATTTCCTGCGTGACTTGCCAAAAGATATTCCGGTGATGGCGGTCGGGGTCGGGTCGAACCTGATCGTGCGTGACGGCGGCGTACCGGGCGTTGTGGTGCGGTTGCCCAAGGCCTTTGCATCTGTCAGCACGAGCGACACTGTCGTGCGGGCCGGTGGGGCCGCGATGGGGATCACTGTTGCCAGTACGGCGCGGGATGCGTCGATTGCGGGTCTGGAATTCTTGCGTGGGATTCCGGGCACGGTCGGCGGTGCGGTGCGAATGAATGCCGGCGCCTACGGGCGTGACACCGCCGATTGCCTGATTGAGGCGACGGTTGTCCTGCGTGACGGGACCGTCGAGATATGGCCTGCCAAACACTTTGCCTTCACCTACCGCCATTCGGCGTTGCCGGACGGCGCTGTGGTCGTTGAAGCGCTGTTTCGCGGCACCCCAGGTGACAAGGCCGCAATCGGTACCGAGATGGACCGGATTGCCGCAGAACGCGAAGCCTCGCAGCCGCTGCGCTCGCGGACGGGCGGATCGACGTTCAAGAATCCGGACGGGGCCAAGGCCTGGCAATTGGTCGATGCCGCCGGGTGCCGGGGCTTGCGCATTGGCGGCGCACAGGTCAGCGAAAAACACACCAATTTCCTGCTCAACACCGGTGGAGCAACCAGCGCCGACATCGAAACGCTCGGCGAAGAGGTGCGCAAGCGGGTGAAGGCCAACTCAGGCGTCGAGCTGGAGTGGGAAATCCAGCGGGTGGGTCGGCCATGAGCGCGGCGTCCAAACATGTCGTCGTCCTGATGGGGGGCTGGTCCGCCGAGCGGGAGGTGTCGCTGACCTCGGGCAAGGGGATTGCAGAGGCGTTGCGGCGGCTCGGGCACCGGGTGACCGAGATCGACATGGGGCGCGATGTGGCGGCGCGGCTGCTCGCGGCAAAACCCGACGTCGTGTTTAACGCACTGCATGGCACGCCCGGTGAGGATGGGACCGTGCAGGGGATGCTCGACCTGATGGGGATTCCGTACACACACTCCGGGCTGGAAACGTCGGTGATCGCCATCGACAAGCAGCTGACCAAGCAAGTGCTGATGGCCGCCGGTATCCGGATGCCTGCGGGCGGCGTGATCGACGCCAAGTCGGTGCATGACGCCGATCCACTGCCACGGCCCTATGTGCTCAAGCCCGTGAACGAGGGGTCGTCGGTCGGCGTGGCCATCGTGACCGACGCCGGCAATTACGGCCAGCCGATCGGACGCGATGTGCCGGGGCCGTGGGCAAACTACGATCAGCTGATGGCCGAACCGTTCATTGCCGGGCGCGAACTGACAGTGGCAGTGCTCGACGATGAAGCGCTGGCCGTCACCGAACTGCAGGCCAAGACGGGCTTCTACGATTATGACGCCAAATATACCGACGGGCTGACCATACATATCTGCCCGGCGGACCTGCCTGCCGAGGTCACACAGGCTGCGCTCGATATGGCGCTGAAGGCGCACCGCGTGCTGGGCTGCCGGGGCGCATCGCGGTCGGATTTCCGGTTTGATGATGCGCAGGGGATCGCGGGGCTGTTCCTGCTCGAGATCAACACCCAGCCGGGGATGACCCCGCTCAGCCTGGTGCCCGAACAGGCGAAATATCGCGGTATCACCTACGACGATCTGGTCGGCCGGATCCTGGAGGCAGCGCATGGCTGAGCGGGTTTCCCTGAAGCGCGGCCAGGTGCCAAAGGCCGTGGCGCGCAAGGCTGCCCGCCCTGCGCCACGCCGTGCAGCGGAGCCGATCATCCGATTGCCGCTGGGGCCAAAGCTAATGCGGGCCTGGCTGGGTGCAGGGATCGGGATGTTGGTTGCAGCGGGCGGCGTCGCTGCGCTTTGGCTTGCCGGGATTCCGCAGATGGCTTGGTTCGAGACAGCCCGCAGCACAGCCGAGGCCGGGTTCGAGGTCCGCCATGTCACGATCAACGGTCTGAAATATACGGATCGGCTCGTCGTGCACGAACAAGCCGTCTCCGGCCCGAGCAATGCGATGTTGCTGGTCGGTCTTGACGACGTCCGGGCACGGGTGATGGCGCTGCCATGGGTTGCCGACGCAAGCGTGCGGCGCGAACTTCCGGACACGCTGGTGGTCGACGTGACCGAGCGCAAACCGGTTGCGCTGTGGCAGTATCGGCACCGGCTTGCGCTGATTGATGTGCAGGGGCGGGTGCTCACTCGCGCCGGTTTGGCGCGGTTTGGTGCGTTGCCGATCGTCGTTGGGCCGCGCGCCAACCTGCGGACGCGCGAGCTGATGACCATGCTCGCCGACCAGCCTGCGCTGAAGCAGCATGTCGATTCGGCGAGCTGGGTCGGCAACCGTCGCTGGGACCTGCGGTTCAAGAGCGGCGAGATACTGGCGCTACCCGAGGGTGTGCTCGAGGCGCGCAAGGCGCTCGGGACCTTTGCGGGCATGGATGAAAAGAGTGGCCTGCTGGCCAAGGGATTTGCACGGTTCGACATGCGACTTGGTGACCGGATGACGGTCCGGACGTCGGGTGAGCCGGGAGCCTCAGCGGCGCCTCGCACCGCTGAAACGATTTAGGGGAGAGTAGCGTCATGGCGAGTCCACGCGGAGAACGGGTTGTCGCGACACTGGATGTCGGGTCGTCGAAGGTCGCGGCCTTGATTGCCATGATTGGTGGCGAAGGCGCCCCGCGGGTTATCGGCGTCGGCCAACGCGCCTGCCAGGGCGTCCGGCGCGGCCTCGTCTCCGACATGGAAAAGACCGAGAACGCCATCCGCGCCGCGATGGACCAGGCCGAACGCAACGCCGGGGTTCAGGTCGAACATGCCTATGTCAACCTGTCAGCGGGCGGGCTGGACAGCGATATCTCCTCCGTCGAGGTCGACATCGCCAGCCACCGGATCGAGCGCGCCGATATTGAACATATTCAGGCGGTTGGGCGCTCGCGGCTTGATGCTGGCGGCCGGACGATCCTGCATGCGCAGCCAGCCCTCTACACAATCGACGGATTGACGCCCGTCGCCAACCCGCTTGGCTTTCATGCAGATCGGCTGGGAGTCGATATCCACTTGATTACCTCCGACACGCCACCGATCCGCAACCTCGACCTGTGCGTGCGCAACGCGCATCTCGGCGTGCAAACGATTGTCGCCTCTCCCGTGGCTGCTGGCTATGCCTGCCTTGCCCCGGAAGAACGTGAACTCGGCGTCGCGCTGGTGGAGATCGGTGCCGGCGTCACCAACGTTGCAGTCTATGCGCGCGGCATGCTGGTCGGGCTGTCGAGTATTCCGATGGGATCGAACGATATCACCGATGACATTGCATCGGCCGTTGCGACGACGCGGATGCACGCCGAGCGGATGAAGACGCTCTACGGGTCCGCAACAACTTCACCGAAAGACAACCACGACATGATCGAGGTCATGCCAATCAGCGACGACGACGGGGTTGAGCCGACAAAATGCACCCGGACCCAGCTGATCACCGTGATCCGCCAGCGACTGGATGTCCTGTTCCACGAAGTGGGCGCGCGCTTGTGCGAAATCGGGTTCGTCGGCGCGCAGGGTCGGCAGGTTGTGCTGACCGGTGGCGGCGCCGAGCTGAAGTCGATCGCCGACTTTGCGCAAGGGCTGTTGGGGCGCACGGTTCGGATTGGCCGGCCGCGCGGGCTCACCGGGATGCCGGACGCGCAGTCAGGTTGTGCGTTTTCGACCCTGGCGGGACTTGCACTCTACGCAGCTGACGGCACGGAAGACATCATGCAGGTGCAAACGCCGGTTCTCGTGCGTGGAATCGCAAGGGATAGTGGTTCCGGACCGTTTGGACGCATGATACAGTTGCTTCGTAGCAATCTTTGATTCATTGATAGCCAATTCACAGCCCGTGGCAGGGGCGACGCGCAGGAGGGTATGATGAGCCTCGAACTCAAGCGGCCGGAACTGACCGAGCTGACACCAAGAATTACTGTCATTGGCATTGGTGGTGCTGGTGGCAACGCGGTCAACAACATGATCCTGAGCGGGTTGCAGGGGGTCGACTTTGTTGTCGCCAATACCGATGCGCAGTCGCTGGCCGGCGCGAGCGCGGAGACGCGTATTCAGCTTGGCCTCAAGATCACCCAGGGTCTGGGAGCTGGTGCCCGGCCGGAGATCGGTCGCGCTGCGGCCGAAGAAACCATGGACCATATCGATACCGCACTTGATGGCAGTCACATGTGCTTCATCACGGCAGGCATGGGCGGCGGCACCGGGACCGGTGCTGCACCGGTGGTTGCCCGCGCGGCGCGCGAGAAGGGCATATTGACTGTTGGCGTGGTCACCAAGCCGTTTGCATTTGAGGGCGCGCGCCGGATGCGGGCCGCCGAGGAAGGCATCAACGAGCTGCAAAAGCATGTCGATACGCTGATCGTCATTCCGAACCAGAATCTGTTTTTGATCGCGAACGCCAATACCACCTTCAAGGAAGCGTTCGGCATGGCCGATCAGGTGCTGCATCAGGGGGTGCGGGGCATCACCGACCTGATGATGATGCCCGGCCTGATCAACCTCGACTTTGCCGACATCCGCACCGTCATGTCCGAAATGGGCAAAGCGATGATGGGAACCGGCGAAGCCTCCGGCGACAACCGCGCCATCGAGGCGGCGGAAAAGGCGATTGCCAATCCGCTCCTTGACGAAGTGTCGATGCGCGGTGCCAAGGCGGTCATCATCAACATCACCGGCGGCGACGATCTGCGGCTGATGGAAGTCGATGAAGCCGCCAATCATATCCGCGAGATGGTCGATCCCGAGGCCAACATCATCGTCGGTTCGGCGTTCAACCCCGATCTGGATGGCCGGATGCGGGTGTCGGTGGTCGCCACGGGCATCGATGCGCAGGCGATTCACAAGCCGCAGCCACAATCCGCCCGGACGATCAGCTTTGGCACCGTGGCCACCGGTTTTGCCGCACCCGCCGCGTCGGCCCGGCCAGCGGTTGCAGCGCCGGAACCGGTCACAATGGCTGGTCCGGAGCCGGTCATCGATGACCCGATTGCCGTGATCGAAGTGGCACCGGAGCCGGTGTTTGCTGACGAACTCGCGCTCGATATGGCTGATGAGGTGATCGACGAGCCGGTGGTTGCCGACAATGTCATGCCGCTGATCCGCCCCGAGACGGTCGCGCAGCCGCCGTCGCTCAGCGACTTTCACATGGCGGAACCGGAGTCTGGCGAACGGTCGCTGACGCTGTTTGAAAAAATGATGAACCTCAGCCGCGGCCCCGCCAAACCCAGGTCCGAGCCAGTTGAACCAACTGTTGCGACGACCTATCAGCCGGATGCTGGTGACGATCCGCTGGAAATTCCGCGTTTCTTCAAGCGGCAGGTCAACGACTGACCTGACCGCCAAAGCTGACAGATTGGCCCGCCCGGTTTCATTCGGGCGGGCCATTTGCTTTTGGCTGGAGTCTTGACCTCGCCACGCAGCGCGGCAAGGGTCGCGCTGGCAATCTTGGGAGTGTGCACGTGGCAGGACCGCTTGAGGGACTACGGATCATCGAGATCGCCGGGATCGGACCCGGTCCGTTCTGCGGGATGATGCTCGCGGACCACGGAGCTGAAGTTATCCGGGTTGATCGGCCCGGGGGGCGGCTCGACCCGCGTGATCCGTTGATGCGGAACCGCAAGTCGATGGTTGTGGATATGAAATCGCCCGACGGCATCGCGGTCATGCGCGCGTTGATCAAAAGCGCCGATGGGGTGATCGAGGGGTTCCGGCCCGGCGTGATGGAACGGCTCGGGCTGGGGCCGGACGTCGTGCTGGCGGACAATCCGAGGCTGGTGTTCGGGCGGATGACCGGCTGGGGGCAGTTCGGCCCCTATTCCCACGCAGCGGGGCATGACATCAACTATATCGCGCTCGCAGGCGCACTGCATGGCTATGGTCGGGCGGGCGAGAAACCGACGCCACCGATTAACATGGTCGGTGATTTCGGCGGCGGCGGGATGATGCTGGCGTTCGGCATGGTCGCTGCGCTGCTGTCGGCGCGGGCGACCGGCGCCGGGCAGGTGATCGACTGCGCGATGACCGACGGATCAGCCGTGCTGATGAGCATGATCTGGGGCTTCCGGGCGCAGGGGATGTGGCGCGACGAGCGCGGGGTAAACCTGCTGGATACGGGCGCGCATTTCTATGACACCTATGAATGCCGCGATGGCAAATTTGTCTCGAT